>CAZADK010000385.1:0-4803 GCA_964483855.1 uncultured Rhodoferax sp. | reverse complement strand
GGCATCGAACTCCTCGACGATGCAGGGCCCGGTCTGCCGGGTCGCCAGCATGCCGCGGTGGACCACCGGGGTATCCACCAGCCGGCCGCCGAAATACACCGGCCGCGTGCCGGTGCCAGCGCCTTCGGTCTGTGCGCACTGGAGCTGTTCGGCCAGCCCCTTTTTGCTTTCGGGCGCGCAGGACGCGACGACGCGGATGTTGATCAGGTCCACTGGATCGCCCGGCGAATTGTGGCCGTAGGTACGCGCATGTTCGGCGTGGAATGCCGCCTCGATAACAGCGATGTCCATCGCATCGACCGCAATCGTCAGTTCAAAGGCCTGACCGGTGTAACGCAGGTCGGCCAGGCGCCGGAGCGTGATGCGCTGTTCGGCAATACCCTCGTTGTGCATCTCCACCAGCACATCGCGCGTCAGCGTGTCGAAGTGGGCCGCGACAGTCGCGTCGTCGATGTCTGTAGTGCGCTTGAAGACGGAACGTTGCTGTGTATGCTCGATGTTGGAGAACAGCAGGCCGGCCGCACTGAACACACCCGGCGCAGGCGGAATCAGCACCGTGCGCATGCCGAGCTCGCGCGCGATCGCCACCGCGACCACGGGACCGTTGCCCCCGAAGGCGACCAGGCTGAAGTCGCGCGGATCGCGCCCGCGGTAGGTCGACACGGCCTTGACCGCGCGGGTCATGGTGGCAATCGCAATGGTATGGATTCCTTGCGCGGCCTCCAGCAGGCCCAGGCCCAGCGGCCTTGCCACCTGGGTGTCAATGGCCTCGCGCGAACGCTGCGCATCGATACGCAACTTGCCGCCCACCAGGTATTCGGGGTTCAGGTAGCCGAGCACGACCGCGGCGTCGGTGAACGTCGCTTCGGTGCCGCCCAGGCCATAACAGGCCGGCCCGGGCACCGCGCCCGCACTGCGCGGCCCGACCTTGATCGCACCCACGGCGTCGATCGAGACGACACTACCGCCGCCGGCGCCGATCTCCGACACGTCGATGAACGGCAGCTTGATGGCGTAGCCGCCACCCTTGACCAGCTTGGAGCTGACGTTGATGCCGGCGCCGACCTCATATTCTGTGGTGCGGGCCGGCTCGCCGTCCTCGATGATGGCGGCCTTGGCCGTGGTCCCGCCCATATCGAACGAGATCACGTTCATCAGCCCAGCGGAACGCGCCATGTTGGCGCAGGCAATGACGCCGGCCGCCGGCCCGGACTCAACCAGGAAGGCCGGCTTGGCAGCCGCTGCCGCGGCCGACATCGTGCCGCCGTTGGACTGCATGATGTGCAAGGGCCCATCGACCCCAAATGCCCGCAACCGGGCCGACAGGGCTTCGACATAATGACGCACGATCGGACCGATGTAGGCATTGACGACGGCCGTGCTGGTGCGTTCGTATTCGCGGATCTCGGGCAGGATGTCGGAAGACAGGCTGACGTATACCGCGTCGCCCAGGTGTTTTCTCAGGATCGCGCCGGTGCGCCGCTCATGCTCCGGGTTGACGTAACAGTGCAGCAGGCACACCGCCACCGACTCGACACCCTCCTCGCGCAGGCGGCGCGCAATGTCGGCGGCCTGCTGCTCGTCGAGCGGCAGCTTCACGCCACCGGCGGCGTCCAGCCGTTCGCGCAACTCGAAACGCAGCCGGCGCGGCACCAGCGGCGGCGGCTTGTCGTATTGCAGGTCGTACATCACCGGAATGCGCAGGCGGCGCATCTCCAGCACGTCGCGAAAACCCTCGGTGGTGACCAGTGCCGTCTTGGCACCCTTGTGCTCGAGGATGGTGTTGGTGGCGACCGTCGTGGCGTGTACGACCGCGTCGATCGCAGACGGTGCGATGCCCAGGCTGTCGCGGATCTCGGCCACTGCGGTCAGGATGGCCCGGCTGTAGTCGTCCGGGGTTGACGACACCTTGAGCGTGCGCACGGTACCGTCGCCGCGCAACACGATGTCGGTGAAGGTGCCGCCGATGTCGCAGGCGAGCGCGTAACGGGGGGATGCGGGTTTCACGTTGTGCAGTATTTCACCGTGGTCATGAAAAGAATATTGAAATATATTTAACGGATTTCATAACCATTCCTAATCATGCGTTTCACACTGGCACAACTCGAAACCCTGATGTGGGTGGTGCGGCTCGGCAGCTTCCGCTCTGCCGCAGCGCGGCTCAACGTCACGCAGCCCGCGATCTCGGTGCGCATTCGGGAGCTGGAAGCGGCGGCCGGCGGCAACCTGTTCCTGCGCGACAGCTACCGCGCCCGCCCCACACCGCTGGGACGAGAACTCGCGCTTCGCGCGGAACGGGTCATGGCGGCCTGCGAGGAGGTCGAGGGCAACATCTCATCGCGCCATGCATTTCGGGGTGCGATACGGATCGGCGTCGTGGACACCTTCGCCATGACCTGCCTTTCAGCCCTGATGCGGCGCATCGAAGACAACTTTCCCGAGGTGCGGGCCGAGATCCGGGTCGATTTCAGCGCGCTGCTCGATGCCTCGTTGCTGGCCGGCGACCTGGACATCGCGGTGCTGACCGCACCCACGCCGCATCCGCAGGTCAGCGTCGAACCCTTGCTGGGCCTGGACCTGCAATGGGTCGCATCGCCCAAGCTGGCCCTTGGCAATGGTCCGTTCACGCCGCAGGACTTCGCCAACCTGCCCATCATCACCAACCCGAGCCCGGCCGGGCTGTACGCCAGCATCACCGGCTGGTTCGCCACCGCCGGCGTGCAACCGGCTCGGCTGAACACCTGCAACAGCATGGTCATCATGCGCCAGCTGGCCCGCGAAGCCGCAGGCATCAGCTTGCTGCCCACCGCCATTTTGCGTCGCGAGATCCAGGCGCGCGCCTTGCGCGTGTTGCCGATCCGGCCGAAAATCGCGCCGCACCAGATGGCGGTGGCCTACCGGCGCGATGCACCCGGACAGGGTCTGCGCATGTTGACCCAGATCATCGTGGAACTCACGCAGGCGAGCGATTTGGCGCGTTACAAACCGACAGGATGAGCCCAGCATGTTGACCCAATCCCAGGTGGAGCAGTACCAGCGCGACGGTTTCATATTCCCGCTGCGGGTGATGAGCGAGGCAGCGGCACGCGCCTGCCGCACCCGCATCGAAGACTTCGAACGCAACACCGGCGGCCCCCTGAGTGGCGAGCTTCGCCACAAGTCGCACCTGCTGTTCGCCTGGATCGCCGATCTGGTGCGCAACGAACACATCCTGGACGCCGTGCAGGACCTGTATGGCGTCAACCTGCTGTGCTGGACCACGAATTTCTTCATCAAGGAGGCACGCGATCCCGCCTTCGTGTCCTGGCACCAGGACTCCACCTACTGGGGCCTGGACCGCCCCGACGTCGTCACCGCCTGGGTGGCGCTGACGCCGGCCGACGAAAACAATGGTGCGATGGGTTTCATGCCGGGCACACACACCATGGACCAGATCCCGCACCGCGACACCTTCGACCGCGACAACCTGCTCACGCGCGGCCAGGAGGTGATGGTCGACGTCGATGCGTCGCGGCAGGTGCGCGTGCGGCTGCAACCCGGCGAAATGTCGCTGCACCACGTGCGGCTGGTCCACGGCTCGCCGCCCAATCCGTCGAACGACCGGCGCATCGGGCTGGCGATCCGGTACATCCCGACGTCGGTCAGGCAGATTGCGGGAGACGACAGCGCGACACTGGTGCGTGGGGTCGACGCGTACGGGCATTTCGAACACGAACCGAGGCCGACCGGCGACTTGCAGCCGGACTGTGTGGCGCTGCATAAGCGAATCACTCAGCGAAACGCGGCGATCCTGTATCGGGGCACGGCAGTCAAGGGATTCGGCGATGCCCGGCGCTGAAACGCCCGTTATCTGGCGATTCGTGTCGAAGCGCGTTCATCCTGATGAGGCTGCATTCACGAACGGGACAAGATTGGGCGTGCCGCCTCCAGCTTGTAGAAGCGCTGCCGGCGCAGGTTGTCACCACCCTGAAGCTCGGCACGACATTTCTCACCAGCCATCCCTAGTATCTGGGAGCGTCGGACTGTTATCTGGAACCGCAGGCAATTACGTGAGGCGCTGGCGACGATAGACCTGGTGCTCAGCCTCGGCCGGGTTTATCTAGGCGGGGTTCTCAAGCAGGCATTTGGCGACAGGTCGCCGGTCGCACCAATCATCCAAATCGCGTCTACCACTAGCTTCACCGTGGCTTACGGGCGGAATATTTCGGGCTGGCGCCAGCCGGTGTGCATGTGATGCGCGATGCGGACGCAGAGGTGGCTGCATTGCTGGCGCAACTTAACTGCCTGCCCCAGCACGTGGCGCGGTGCGCCAGCCGCGTGCAGCGGTAGCCGCTGGCAAGCTCAGCATCAAGGCCATGGCGGACAACCTGAACCGCAGCGCTACTGGCAGAGGCGTTTGTCTGGTGCGTTTGCCGATTGGCTGGAAGGGCGCCTACTGCGAGTTCAGCCATTCGCTCGACTATCTCGTAGCTGCAGTTCGATTGTGCGGAGACGCACACTATCGATGCGCGCTGACCTGCTGATCCCTGAGCACATCACGGCAGAGCGTGCATTGACCACTCGGCTTTTGCCGTTCAAGACCTCGACCACCGCCGTTTCGTGTTGTCGTAGATGCCGCGCCTGGCAACGCCACCCACGACTGACAGCCGCCTTCACAACGACGATCCGATCATGGGGAGGTGCCACTAGGCGCACCCTGCCCCGCCAGCTTGAGGCGTGAATCTACCTAGTGCCTGCCAGAAAACCCTCTGTTTTAAAAAAATTTACCTGCTTAAATTTTAAGCAATCCGAATTTTCCGAACT
>CAZADK010000384.1:0-4819 GCA_964483855.1 uncultured Rhodoferax sp. | reverse complement strand
ACCCTGGCTTCGCCAGGCCCCCCGAGGGGGTGCGAGGAAACTTGGGGCGGCCCGGTGCACGACGGATGCTTGGCCCGTCTGCATGTGAACGGCGCGTTCCGGCGACCGCGGCGTCACCGAGGCGGGACTCACAACTTGGCTTCGACCCAGGCGCGTACGCTGGCCAGCGCCTGCGGCAGCGCCTGGGCATCGGTGCCGCCGGCCATGGCCATGTCAGGCTTGCCGCCACCCTTGCCGCCAACCTGCATGGCGACATGGTTGACCAGTTCGCCCGCCTTGACCCGGCCCAGCAGGTCGGCGGTCACGCCAGCGGCCAGCTGCACCTTGCCACCATCGACCGTGGCCAGCACGATGACGGCCGACTTGAGCTTGTCCTTGAGCTTGTCCATGCTCTCGCGCAAGGTCTTGCTGTCGGCACCGTCCATCCGCACCGCCAGCAGCTTGACACCTTTGATATCGACCGCCTGCCGCACCAGGTCGTCACCCTGGCTCGACGCCAGTTTGCCCTTGAGTGCGGCAACTTCCTTCTCCAACTGCTTGACATGCTCGAGCATCTGCGCGATACGAGCGTGCAGTTCCGCAACCGGCGCCTTGACGGCGCCGGCGACCTGCGTCACCGTCGATTCGAGGGTTTGCAAATAGGCCAGCGCACCTTCGCCGGTTACTGCCTCGATGCGGCGCACGCCAGCGGCCACACCGGCTTCGCCCACAACCTTGAACAGGCCGATGTCGCCGGTGCGCTGCACATGGGTGCCGCCACACAGCTCGGTGGTGCTGCCGATATCGAGCACCCGAACCATGTCGCCGTATTTTTCGCCGAACAACATCATCGCGCCGGTCTGTTTCGCCGACTCGATGTCCATCTGGCGTTCGCGGGTTGCCGCGTTGGCCAGGATCTCGGCGTTCACCCGTACCTCGATCTGGCGGATCTGCGCGTCGCTCACAGGCGCGTTGTGCGTGAAGTCGAACCGGGTCCGCTCGGCGTCGACCAGGCTGCCCTTTTGCTGCACGTGGGTGCCCAGCACCGCGCGCAAGGCCTTGTGCATCAGGTGCGTGGCCGAATGGTTGCGCATCGTGGCGGCGCGCCTGGCCGCGTCCACCTGCGCGGTCACCGTGTCGCCGACCGACAACGTGCCCGAGCTCACCACCCCATGGTGGGCGAACACGTCCGACTTGATCTTCTGGGTGTCGGCAACCTCGAACCCCGCGGCGCTGGACGTGATCGACCCCTGATCACCGACCTGGCCACCACTCTCCGAATAAAAGGGCGTGGTGTCGAGCACCACGACGCCAGGCTGGCCGGCCTGCAACCGCGGCACTGCGGCGCCGTCCATGTACAGAGCCATTACCGTGCTGGCTTGTTGCATCAGCTGCTCGTAACCGACGAAAGCGTTCGCATCGCCGGCGTATTCCAGCGCCTTGTCCATGCGGAACTTGCCCGCGGCCCGTGCCTGGTTTTTTTGCTTGTCCATCGCGGCGGCGAATCCGGCCTCGTCCACCGACAGGCCGCGCTCGCGGCAGACATCGCCCGAGAGGTCGAGCGGGAAACCGAAGGTGTCGTGCAGCTTGAAGGCCACCTCACCCGGCAACACGGTGACGCCACCGGCCAGTGCTGCGTCCAGGATGCCCATGCCGGTCTCCAGCGTCTCGTAAAAACGCTCCTCTTCGAGCCGCAGCACCTCGGTGATACGTTCGCGCTGCTCGGCCAGGCGCGGATAAGCCTCGCCCATCACCGCCACCAGATCCGCCACCATCTTGTGCAGGAACGGTGCCTTGCGGCCGAGCTTGTATCCGTGGCGTATCGCGCGGCGGATGATGCGCCGCTGCACGTAGCCGCGTCCCTCGCTGCCGGGCATCACGCCGTCGCTGACCAGGAACGCGGTGGCGCGGATATGGTCGGCGATCACCTTGAGCGAGTTGTTGGCCAGGTCGCTGCAACCGGTCTCGCGTGCGGCAGCGGCGATCAGCGCAGTGAACAGGTCGATCTCGTAGTTGCTGTGCTGGTGCTGCAGGATCGCGGCGAGCCGCTCCAGGCCCATGCCGGTATCGACACAAGGCGCCGGCAGCTGGACCAGGCTGCCGTCGGGCTGCATGTCGAACTGCATGAACACGTGGTTCCAGATCTCGATGAAGCGGTCGCCGTCCTGCTCCGGGCTGCCTGGCGGGCCGCCAGGAATGTGGTCGCCGTGGTCGTAGAAGATCTCGGAACATGGCCCGCACGGGCCGATGTCGGCCATCATCCAGAAATTGTCGGAGGCGTATTTCTTGCCCTTGTTGTCACCGATGCGGATCACGCGTTCGGGTGGCAGGCCGATTTCTTTGGTCCAGATGTCGTAGGCCTCGTCATCGTCGATGTAGACCGTGGCCAGCAGCCGCTCAGGGGGCAGCTGGTAGACCTGGGTCAGCAGTTCCCAGCCCCACTTCAGGCTGTCGCGCTTGAAATAGTCGCCAAAACTCCAGTTGCCCAGCATCTCGAAGAAGGTGTGGTGCCGCGCCGTGTAGCCGACGTTTTCCAGATCGTTGTGTTTGCCGCCGGCACGCAGGCAGGCCTGCACCGAGGCGGCGCGCACGTAGGAGCGCTTGTCGGTGCCCAGGAACACGTCCTTGAACTGCACCATGCCCGAGTTGGTGAACATCAGCGTCGGGTCGTTGCCCGGCACCAGCGGGCTCGAGGCCACCACGGTATGTCCCTTGGAGGCGAAAAAATCCAGGAAGATCTGGCGGATGTCGGCAACGGTGATCGCAGTAGTGGTGGTCATGGAAGTGGGGCGCGAGGCGGAAGTCGGGCTGGGCACCACAGGCTGCAGGGTGACCGGGTCCGCCGGATTGGAAGGCCGGCAGATTTTACCCGCACGGTGCAGCGCGCACCGGTGCCGGGCACGTCGTTTCGCGCATCGGCCATACCGCTGCGCCGGCGGTTTGTCGCCGACCCTTCAAGCCGTTGGACCTTGCACCGCATTCGCCAGCCGTGCAGGCCGGTCAAAAAACCACAACGCAACGACCAGCGCGACTGTCATGAACGGCATCCCCAGCGGCCGCACGATGCCCACCACCAGCGGTGCGATGATCAGGAAGAAACGCAGCGCCCAGCTGTACAACAGCCCGGCGCGTTTGACGTATTCCTTCGCCATGGGGTTCAGCGATGCACGCTCGGGCGATGCGATCGGCATCGACATCACGAAGCCGGCGTGGCTGAAATACCGCATCGACATCGCCGAACAGACATATGACGCGAACAGCGTGGCCATCAGCAGGATCTCCAGCACGATGCGCAGTGGCGGCGTGCCGTCAAACGTGGCCGCCTGGATATTGCTGGTGGCCAGGCTGACCGTGCCCATCAGGGCCAGCGCGGCCGTGGATGCGGCGATCGTGGCCGACATCAGCGAGTTGCGCAGTGCCTGCACCGCGACGATCTCGAAGCCCGGCTGGCGGCTCAGCGCATCGACCCAGCTCGCGCGCATGAATGCATGTGCCGACCGTGCGATCCGGCCCGGTTGGCGCCAACCGACCCACAGGACCCACACCTCGTAAATGGCGAACAGGATCGTTGCGATGCCAAAGGCAATCCAGTCGTGGGAGGCGTTCATGGAAACTGTCGGTATCGTGTGGATGGCCATGCACCCGCAACCGGGTCGCGCGCGTGGCCGAACGCCTATGGTAACGACATCCCGACCACTGCCATCTCGAGCCCCGGGAAACGGTGGTCGACAAAAACCGGTTCGATGACTCCGTACGGGCATGCCAAGATGCAAGCTGCAAGCTGCATGACAAACCGGCCCGCGACGGCCGACATCGTGGCGCAAAGCGAAGGAGCCACCGGCGTGTTGCAGAAGATCGGGCTTGAACTGGAGAAGACGCTGACAGCCATTGGCGACAAGAGCGGCTTGTAGCGCCAAGGGCCGCGACATCGGACGGCCCACCCCTGAAACTGTGAGAGGCCATCGCTTGAGCCCAATCGATTGCCGATCTCGCCCTGAGCCAGCACGGATATGCAGGGCGGCCTATATTGCAGGCATGACCAATCTGCGCCGCCAACTCATCGTGTCAGCCACCGCCCTGCCCGCCATGCTCTGTTGGCCCGGCGCGCAGGCACAAAAGCCCTCTTCTCCCTCATGTCCGCCCATCCTGAAGCACCAGTTCAACCGGCTGCAGGATGAGGCGCCGCAGGACCTGTGCCAGTTCTCCGGCAAGGTGCTGTTGGTCGTCAACACGGCCAGTTATTGCGGCTTCACGCACCAGTATGAAGGCCTGGAGAAGCTCTATGCCCGCTACGAGAAGCAGGGGCTGGTGGTACTCGGCTTTCCATCCAATGACTTCGGCAGGCAGGAGCCGGGTTCCGCCAAGGACATCGCGGACCTGTGCTTCAACACCTACGCGGTACGTTTCCCCATGTTCTCCAAGACCGTTGTCGGCGGGCCCGCGCGCAACGCGCTCTATGCGGGCCTGTACAAGGCCACCGGCGTCGCACCGGGCTGGAATTTTCACAAGTACCTGATCGACCGCAGTGGCAAGGTAACGGCCCAGTTTGCCAGCCAGATCGAACCGCTGTCGACTCCGATCGTCAACGCCATCGACCAGGCGCTGCGCGCCAAGCCCTGATCCGCAGCCCGGCACGGGAACACGCCAGCACTCCCCCGATGGCGTCAGCTGCGCCGGGCTGGTGTGCCGCCAGCCACGAAGTATGGCGCGTCCGAGCGCGGCAGCGGCGCACGGCCGCGGATGCGATCGGCGATCTTCTCGGCCATCATGATGGTTGGCGCATTGAGGTTGCCGGTGACGATCTCCGGCATGATGGACGCGTCTACCACCCGCAGACCCT
>CAZADK010000383.1:0-4824 GCA_964483855.1 uncultured Rhodoferax sp. | reverse complement strand
GCCCAAGACATGAATGACGCCCTCCCCCTCGGCCCCCTGCTGCTGCCCTACGCGTTGCTGCTGGTCTTTGCCGCCGCCGGCACCAGCCTGCTGGTCGGGCGCCGTGTGGGCCGGCGCACTGGCGTCGATGTCGATAGCACCTTGTGGAACGCGCTGCTGATCGGCGCGGTGGTGGCGCGGTTGGCGTTCGTACTTGAATACAAGACGCTGTATTTTTCGTCGCCGCTGAGCATCATCGACATCCGCGATGGCGGCTGGAACCCCACCGCCGGCCTGGCCGGGGTGTGGTTCTATGCGTTTCACCGCTATCAGAAAAGCCCCCCGCTGCGCAAGGCGCTGCAACGCGGTCTGCTGGCCGGCACGGCGGTGTTTGCAATCGGCATCGGCTGGCTGGCAATCCAGTCCGGACCCGGGCAGCAGGCCTTGCCCGAGCTGGAGTTGGCCGCACTCGACGACGCGGCACCGACCGTTCGGCTGGCGGATTTCACCGGCAAGCCCATCGTCGTCAACCTGTGGGCCACCTGGTGCCCGCCGTGCGTGCGCGAGATGCCGATGTTTCTGGAGGCGCAGCGCCAGCATACGGATGTGCATTTCGTGTTCATCAACCAGGGCGAGGATCGTGCACGGGTGGCGCGCTGGTTGCACGGCCGGCAGTTGTCGCTGGCCAATATGCTGATCGACGACAAGCGCCAGGCCAGCGCGGTTTTCAAGCAGCAGGGTTACCCGACGACGCTGTTCTTCAATGCGCGCGGCGAGATGGTCGCCTCGCGGCTGGGTGAACTGTCGGCGGCGACGCTGGAGCAGAATCTGGAGCGGGCGCGGCGGTGAGCCGGCGCGGCGGTGAGCGGGCGCGGCGGTGAGCCGGCGCAGCGGCCCATTCCGCGCCCCTGTCGCAAGCAGGCGCCTCAGGCGGTACGGGCTTCTTCCAATCCCAGTTCCTGCTTCATGGCGTCGCGCATCACGAACTTCTGGATCTTGCCGGTGATCGTCATCGGGAAGGCATCGACGAACCTGATGTGGCGCGGCACCTTGTAGTGCGCGATCTGGCCTGTGCAGAATGCGCGGATGTCGCTGTCTGTAACGCTGTGGCCGGGCTTGAGAATGATCCAGGCGCACAACTCCTCACCGTATCTGGCGTCCGGCACACCGATGACCTGTACATCGGAAACGGCCGGATGCCGGTACAGGAACTCCTCGATCTCGCGCGGGTAAACGTTTTCGCCGCCACGGATCACCATGTCCTTGATCCGTCCCACGATGTTCACATAACCCTGAGCATCCATCGTGGCCAGGTCGCCGGTGTGCATCCAGCCGTCGGAGTCGATGGCCTCGTGCGTCTTTTGCGCATCGCCCCAATAGCCGTGCATCACCGAGTAGCCTTTGGTGCAGAACTCGCCGGTGACGCCGACGGGCACGGTCGCGCCAGTTGCCACATCGATTACCTTGACCTCCAGGTGCGGCTGCACCAGGCCGACAGTCGACACGCGGATCTCGAGCGGGGTATCGGTCGTGCTCTGGCAACTCACCGGGCTGGTCTCGGTCATGCCATACGCAATGGTGACCTCGGCCATGTGCATGTCGCTGACCACCTTCTTCATGACCTCGATGGGGCACGGGGAGCCGGCCATGATGCCGGTGCGCAGCGACGACAGGTCGAACTCCGCAAAACGCGGATGCGCCAGTTCGGCAATGAACATCGTGGGCACACCGTGCAGCCCGGTGCATCGCTCGGCCTGGACGGTCTCGAGCACGGTCAGCGGATCAAAACCGTCGTTCGGATAGACGATGGTCGCGCCATGGGTCAGACAAGCCAGGTTGCCCAGCACCATGCCGAAGCAGTGGTACAGCGGCACGGGAACACACAGCCGGTCGTGCTCGGTGAGCTTCATCGCCTCGCCGACGAAGAAGCCGTTGTTCAGGATGTTGCGGTGGGTCAGCGTGGCGCCCTTGGGGAAACCCGTGGTGCCGCTCGTGAACTGGATGTTGATCGGGTCCGTGGCCGATAAAGTGGCGCCGACGCGCGTGACCTCCGCATCGTCGGGGTCTCCCGTTGCCAGCAGATCGGCAAACCGACGCATGCCGGGAACCTCTTGCGTGCCCAGATGCACGACCGTCTTGAGCTCTGGCGCACGGGCGCACGACAGTGCGCCCGCCGTGCCCGTCGCCAGCTCTGGCGCCAGTTCGCGGACGATGCCCAGGTAATCGCTGGTCTTGTAGGCGGTCATCGTGACCAGCATCTTGCAGCCGACCTTGTTCAACGCGTATTCAAGCTCGGTCACGCGGTAGGCCGGGTTGATGTTCACCAGCACGATGCCGGCCTTGGCCGTTGCCAGTTGCATCAGCAACCACTCGGCGCAGTTGTTGGCCCAGATGCCGACCCGATCCCCCTTGGCCAGGCCCGCACGCATCAAGGCGCTGGCGAGCCGGTGGGACTCACGGTTGAGCGCGTCGTAGGTGTAGCGCAGATTCTGGTGGCGCGACACCAGGGCCTCGCGCTGCGGAAATCGCTGCACCATCGACTCGAAGTGGCGACCGATCGGTTGCTCGATCAGTGCCGTGTCGGTGCGGCCGATATCGTGGCTGAGGGTCTTCATGGCAGTTGTCTCCATTGGCATTCTGGTCGTCGGGTCTGCGCAACGCAACTCGACATTTCGGGGCGATCGTGTTCGGCATCATCGGCCCGGCCCTGTGCGGTTGACGCCGGGAAGTGGCGCTTCGGACGCAACGGCCAGGCTACGAAACGTGCTTGGGCTGTTCATTCTTGTCCCACAGGCCCCATTACGTTCCCACTACCCATTCTTGCTGGACTTTCCCCGACTCGTCAAACGAAGAGACATAGAACAGGTTGGCATTTTCGGTCACGTCGATCATGTGCCGATTGCGACCCCGATCTTCAGCGCGCATATTGCATTTCAGCCGCGTAAGCAACCTCGTCGCGAAAGTAGCGCGACAAATCACCCGCCGTGCGCAAATCCAGCTTGCGGCCTGCCATCAATTGGGAGAGTTCGATCTCCATCGCTGCAATACCCAGCAATCCAGGGACGTGCGCCGGCTCGAACTCGACCAGCAGGTCGATATCACTGTCGAGACGCGCAGTACCCTTGAGCCGGGAACCAAACAAAAAGAGCCGCCAGATGTGATGCCGCTCGCAATAACCGGCCGAGGCTGCTGGCGCGATGCCGAGTTTGTGATCCATGCAATCACCTCCGTTGCGTCCCGCACGCGTTTGCGCCGGCAATAGCCAGGAAGCATTTCCCAGCGGGCGAAGCCCAAAACAAAAGGCCTTCAGGAATTGCTCCCTGAAGGCCAGAGTCAGGTTGCTACAAAAGCAGCAAATGCCGCTTTTCCGCTCCGACTGCAGCATTCAACGCAATCCTGTGATCGAAGGTCGCTAGTGCGCCTTTGTGCGCCACGGCCAGCGTCAGCAGGTACAGATCCGTAATCTGGCTGTGTCCGAACACGCGGCTCCAGTTCACCAGCCCATCGGTGCGCAAACTGATGTCGTCGGCCCAGAATGCGTGATCGACATCCTCACAGGCCAGCGCCATCTTGACACGCACAGCTTCGAATCCTGCCGGCCCATGCGGGCTGTAGCCGGGCAGGTTAAGGATGCGAAGAACGCCGTTTTCCACTAAAGGGCAAGTAGCGATCTTGAGACCAGGCGCTTGAAACAGGACCAGCGCTTCAGCATTGTGGACATGCGCATCGTCCAATAGCGCGATCCAGACGTTCACGTCCAGCAGCAAGCGAGTGCCACGGCCCCTACTCAAATGCCCTCCTGATCCATCAGGTTGCGGACGTGTTCGGTGGTAATGATTTCATCGCGCGCCGGCAGCACCGAATATTTGCTGCGCAGTGATGCAGAGGATGCTGGCGCGCGGGCTCCGGCGCGCAATGCATCACGGACGTAGCGTGACACGGCCTCGCCCAGGGAGATACGCTCGCGCTGGGCACGCTGACGCGCGACTGCAAAAACATCGTCATCAAGGGAGATCGTGGTACGCATGGCATGCCCTTAAAATCGCATCAATGCATCAGTTTAGCATCATCGCTAAGTCAATACCCATGGGGAATTGCCGGCTGCAATGGGTCATACCAATGACCCGCTGCCCATGTAGGGACGCATCACGTTGGCAACCCGACACAGGGGGGTAGCGCCAGAGGTCATCCATGGTGATCCGTTTACCCGCCCGCGCCTCTTGCAGTGTTGGTGCAGACCTCAGATTGCGCCACTTGAAGGCTTTGTGCCGACAAATTGTTGAGCCAGTTGCATCGGCTGCAACGCTGCGCAACTCTTGAACAATTGACCCGGGTACATGGCTCAGTCGATTGCCGGCAAGGTGGCCCGGATCGTGGTCGACGACAACAGCGCATTGTGGTTGTGTCGGCGTCGAACACTGATATTTGCGTCCATCCTACTACTGTTCCTGCTACCTGTTGTTGAGTCTTGATGGCGGTCACCCGACCCAACCAAGTCCGGGCATTGAATACGACCTACATTCCGGTGGCCAGGGGGTTCGTGTATCTCACCACTGTGCCGACGCGCTGCTGGCGTGCGGCCCAGTCGCGTCCAGGAACTGCTGCCGCACAACTGGTTGCCGCCAATCATCGCGGCTTGAAATCACCGAGCGTTAAGACAGGTTCGCCGCACGGATACAGCGTGCTCACCTGGGGATGAACTTTCTGACAATGGACCACGACTCAAAATCAACCGAGAAACGGCAACCGAACGGCAACCACAACCCAAAATCGACTCGTAAATGACAAAAGGGTTAGCAGATGCTTACCTGCTAACCCCTGTCGATTTTGGTCGGTGTGAAAGGA
>CAZADK010000382.1:0-4824 GCA_964483855.1 uncultured Rhodoferax sp. | reverse complement strand
CGATGGCAGCCGCCGTCGCCGAACTGTTGCAGCACGCCAGGGTTCGCACCTTTGTTTCCAGGGCCGCCATCGCGTGCCGATGGCTACGCCGGTACAGGCGCGCTGCCCGTTCGCGCAAAACCTGCGCGGCCCGGGCATTGCTGGCTTCGAGCCTGTCGGCTTCGAATGCGACAAAGGCGAACGCGTACTGGGCAAACCCCGAACTGACGGCTTCGGCCAGCGGCAGGTGGCCTGGCGTTTCCTGCAACAGGCCTTCGGACAGCTTGAGGTAGAAGGCGCTGGCATCGCGTGCCAGCAGCAGGTCGTCCTCCGGCTGGCCGCCTTGGCGCGCCAGCTCGTCGGCCACGCTGTTGACCAGCATCAATCGCGGCGAACAGCCTGTCAGCAAGCCCGTCAGCAGCACCAGACACCACAGTCGGCCGATGGTCCCGCCCGGCGGCACGGAACGGAACGGCGCAGAACGGTCGACACTGTTTATCCGCCGACAGCCTGGGGCCAGTCCGTCCGGGGTATCGGGGAGCGTGTCTGTCCGATGGCGGTGTGGTAGATGTCCTCCACCCGTCGCACGATGGCGTCCCAGCCCAGGCCCTGCGCGCGCAGGCGGGCCTCCCGTCCCATGGCGCGGCGCGCCGCGTGGCTGGCGGCCATGAAGATGGCAAGCTGCACGAATGCGGCCGTATCTGCCTTTTGTGCCAGCATGCCGCTGTGGCGGTGGCGAATCAGCTCGCCCGCGGCAGCGTCGTCGAAAGCCACGATGCCCAACCCGCTGGCCATCGCTTCGGGCGTGACATTGCCATAGGTCTCGGTCAGGCTCGGAAACAGGAACAGGTCGCTGGATGCGTAGTGCGCCGCCAAGTCGTCGCCGCTGCGAAAGCCGGCGAAGAGGGCTTGCGGAACCTGCGCCAGAAGCTCAGCGCGCGCCGGCCCATCGCCGACGATCACCAGGCGCGCAGTGGGCTGCCGCGCCTGCAACTGGTGGAACGCCTGCACCAGCACCGGCAGGTTTTTCTCGGCGGCCAGCCGGCCGACATGCAGGACGGCGACATCGTCATCCGCCAGACCCCATTGCTGGCGCAGGGCCATGCTGCGCTTGTCGGGCGAGAACCGGCCGGTGTCCACGCCCCGCGCGACCACGGCGAGGGGATGGAAACCCGCCTGGTCCAGCTGGATGCGCAGGGTTTCGGTCGGCACCATGGTGCAGTCGCAGTGGTTGTGGAACTTGCGCAGGTACCCCACGATGGGCTTGTGCAACCAACCCATGCGGTAGTGCTGGCAGTACGCGTGAAAGTTGGTCCGGAAGTCGGAACACACCGGCAGCCGCAACTTGAGGGCGGCCTGGAGCGCGGACCATCCCAGGGGCCCTTCGGTGGCGATGTGCACCAGATCCGGCCGCCGCAAGGTCCACAGTTTCACCAGCCCCGCCTTGCAGGGCAGGCCCATGCGCAGATGGCCGTACATCGGGATGGCCATGCCGCGGGTCAGCACATCGTCCTCCTGGTCCGCGACCGGCGCGCCTTCGGAATCGGTCGGACGGGGACGGACCAGTTGCACGCTGTGCTCGCGGCCGCGCAGATCCGCCACCAGGCGCGCCACACTGTTGGCCACGCCATTGACCTCGGGTGGATAGGACTCGGTAACCATGGCGATACGCAGCGAGCGCCGCAGGGGCTGCAGTTCCTCGACGAGATACGGCTTGGAATATCGGAAGGTGTCCATATCCGGATGATCAAATCCTTGCACAACAGTTTGATGACAGTCGTGACGCCGCGTTGTATTTGATGCACGTCACCAAATCTTCATCATTCGGCGTCACCATGGCGTCGCATCTTCAACCACCCATTCATCAAAGGACCGCGCGTGAAGAATTTTTTTGATGCATTGCATGTCCAGCGCTGGGACGATCACCGCTATTACCACCACAACCGGATCAACCAGTCTCTGCACCTCATCAGTGCCCTGACCTTTATCGTGGCCTATGTCTGGCTGCTCATCGACCCGGCAGTGTCGGCGCTGCTGGCCTGGCTGGTGTCGATGACGACACGGCAATCCGGGCATTTCTTTTTCGAGCCCCATGGCTACGACGAGGTCAACCGGGCGACCCATGCCTACAAGGAAGAAATCAAGGTCGGCTACAACCTGCGTCGCAAGGTGGTGCTGATGGTCCTGTGGGCCGTCTCGCCCTTGCTGGTGGTGCTGGACCCAACCTTGTTCGGCACGGTACCAGTGGCCACCGACTGGTGGGACTTCACGCGCCACGTCGGCCTGGTGTGGCTGGGCATCGGCGTGGCCGGTCTGCTGTTTCGCGCGGCCCAGCTCACACTGCAGCAAGGCGCCATGACGGCACTGGTGTGGGTCACCAAGATCCTGACCGACCCGTTTCACGACGTGTACCTCTACCACAAGGCACCCTTGCACCTGCTGCGCGGTGAGATCATGGACCCCATGACCCACGTGCGCCAGCACGGCTGAATGTCAAAAGCGCAGCTGCGGGCAGCGCGATTTCGCGTGAGGTGGCGTCGTGCAGGATGACTCGGTCCGGGCGGGCGGGCATGTCTAGATCACGCAAATCCTCTCGCGTCAGGCGGCGGGCCACGGCAACCCACGAACGGTCGCCAAAGTCGTATCCCAGCGCATCGTTCACGTGTTTGAAGCGGTCAATGTCGAGCATCGCCACGGCAATCCTGCCGCGGCCCATGTCGGACACCGCACCCTGACTGTCGATCTCGCGCTGCAACGCCTCGCGAAAGCGCGCCCGATTGGGCAAGCCGGTCAATCGATCCCAATACGCGAGCTTGCGAATCTCAGCCTGCTGGTTGCCAGTATTGACGCGCATCGTGTCGAAGGCCTTGGCAAGGCCACCGATCTCGTCATGGCGCCGCGCATGTGCTGGATCCATGGGAACGTCGTATCGGCCCATGCTGAGCCGGTGCGTCGCGCTTACCAGCGAGCGCAGGGGCGTGGTTACGCGCCGCGCCGCGAACACGCTACCGATACCGAACAGGATAACGCCCAGCGCAGTGATCCAGGCCAGCGCCACCTCTGCCTGTCGAAACGGCGCCGTCACTTCATTGAGCGAGCGTAGCAGTACGGTGCGGATATTGTCCGCGCCACCGCTGTCGAGCTGGAAATACCTCGCCATCAATATGTCGCCGTTCACCGGCAGTTGCGCAATTTCGCCAGCCGAAGTCTGCAACGCTACCAGCGCTTGCGGCGACAAGGTGGACAGGACAATCCGCAAGGATTCGCCGGCACGATTGCTGACAAGCGCCAAATGCATGTCGGACAAGGCGCGCATGTCGTCGACAAGCTTCTGATTGATTGGGAAACCCATCACAACCCACCCAACCAACATTGGCGCCTTCATCGGCACCTGTACGAACTGGTACGGAAAGCCGTCCACGAGCGCGAACTGGCTGCCCTGCGGATTGCGTGATAACGGCCCGGCCATCCGTTGCAGTGTTGCCGACAGCTTCTGCTCGTCCTGTCGTTCGCCCACGGCGCGTACGGCCAGGTTGGTGTCGAGCAACGCCGTCACCGTGGCGCCGATTCGTTCACCATTGTTTTGCAGCGCGGAGCGGATGGTCGCGACGTCGCCACTGTTGACGGCTGAGCGAAAGCCGAAATCGGCTGCCAGCACCGTGGCGCCCAATATGAGCTTCTGGGCATTTGCTCCAGCATGCGGCGCCACACGCGCTCGCCCACCTGTAGATCCTGCGTCACTTGTCTGACAGCGCTTTGCTGCACACCAAGACGCACCACACTGAACACTGCCGCCTGCACCAGCAACAGCAACAGCAGTGAAAGGGCCACGATGCGCGACGATAGGCCCCAGCGGTCGGGTCGCCATTGCAGCATTACTGCGTGAGCCCATTCAGGCGAACCATGCTTGCCGCGTCGCCCGAGCCCACTACCAGCGCCTGCTCTGTCGGTGCAGCGCCCATCGCCATCGCCGGGTGCCAGACCCGCAGCCGGTAGTTGCCAGGGGGCACGTTGTTGATCACAACCGTGCCAGCCTGCGCGCTGCGGCCGTAATACGGGGTTTCGACCACCACCGCCATGTTGTCGTGAATATTGCAACCCAGCACGGCGATGCCGGCGCGGTTGAACAGTACCGGATTGGCGTCTGTGCCGGTGTACAGCTTGATCTAAAACGTCTTGGTCGGGGAGAACGAATAGACGTGGTGGCGCACCGTGTCGCGATTCGGAAATGCCACTGCTGTGCCGATGGGTGCCACCAGCACCCGCGGGTCAAATTGCCTCTTGCTCTGCGCAATCCCCGCGCCGACCGCCGGTTTAACCGCGAGGCGTACTTCGCGCGACTCCAGAAACACCGCGGCATCCGGCAGTGGCTTGCCGGCACCATCCAGGACCTGAACCTGGACAGTGGCTGCCGACAGCAGCGTCAACGCGAAGGCAAGCAACCAACCAATTGTTTTCATGCGTCTTGCGTACTTGGTGTTTGCGCTTGAGTTTAACGATGCCAGCCAGTTATCGCCCGTCCGCCAGGCACAAACACGCCACTGGACTGTTGAGGCTGACTATTCCCCAACAGGATCGGGTACCGGCGCGCCAGCCCGTGCCAACCCTCGCTCGCCAGACCGGCAGGATGCCCGCGATGGCGCTGCGGTGCACTACGAACGCCTGCGCCTCAAGCGGACCACGCTGTACCGACTGCCTACGGAGGCGGGCGAATCCGTCTCGGTGGGCCCAAAAACATGCCGTTTGAATTTCCTATCCACTTCCACTGCTCTTCATCATCGGCTCGGCGCTCAAGGGCAACCTGGCGGCCTACGAGTTTCCCTTCAAGACGCTGGGAGAGGCGCT
>CAZADK010000381.1:0-4847 GCA_964483855.1 uncultured Rhodoferax sp. | reverse complement strand
GCGCGTATTGTCGGCAACCCACAAACGGTCGATCCCGCGGACGAAAAGCTGGTGCTCGACCTGCTGGCGCTGTTGTCGATCCGACCCGGTCTGCAATTCGTCAACGTCTACAAGACCATGCTGGCCGAGCAGACCGGCGATGACGCGTGGCTCAACGTCCGGGCGCCGCTGTGCGGGTTGACGCGGGAGGAAGACGCTGCCATTCGCAGTGGTTATCGGGCCATCGGTGAAGCGCTGACGCGAATCTGATCGTCTTGTCCCCCCGGGCTTGCTCCGCCGCCCGGCTTGCCGGCAACGTTCAACCGTGCGCCGGGCGCAACAGCAGCAGAGCGACACGGGCCGCACAAAACCCCGACGCTGGGGCCGGAATCGCCAGCGGCGCGATTCAGCCGACCGGCGACTGCATCCGGCTCAACGGTGGCGGCAGGCCTGGAAACGGGTCGACCTCGTCAGGTCCACGCATCGGCATTGCGCGCAACCGCGCATCGGCGAAATCGAGCAGGCTGCGCCAGTCCTCCAGCGTATGGTCATGCCCACCGGCACGAAACACGGCCGCCATCTGCTCCCGGGCATCGAAAAGGTCGAATACGCAGCGCGCCGCCCGATGGCTTTGCCAGCTTCCCTGGGGGTTGGCCCAATGGTCGTCCAGGGCCTCCGTGGTGAGCAATGCACGCGGCGCGACCAGCACCCTGAGGAAATGCTGGTCGAACGGCAATGAGTGCTCCCGCCCCGCATACGCCTGCAGGCCGGGATCGAACCAGTGACCGAATACGCGCAGCAGGTCGGCCAGGGTTTCCGTGCCCGGGCCCTGGTGGCGCCAGCTGCCGGCGCCGCCGGCACCGGAGTTGTTGGCGCTGGTCAGGGCAATACGTTCGTCGGTTGCCCCGGCCAGCAGCGCAGCCTTGCCGCCGCGGGAATGGCCGACCACCGCAATCGCCGCGGGATCGATCCAGTCCAGCGTGCGCAACACATCGACCACGCGGTGGAAGGCCCAGGCCCAGGCGGCCAGCGTACGATATTGCGCCGGGGCTTGTGGCACATTCAGTCCGCCAAGCGGCGGACCCGGATCCGGCGCGACCTCGACCCGGTTGAATTCGGCAAGAACATAACCGCGCGCCAGTATCGCAATCAGAGCGGCATCGTCGGCATAGTGCCAGCAACCGTCGCCGCTGACGATGACCGGAAACGGCCCGGCACCGTCGGGCACGAACAGGCGCAGCATAAAAGCGGACATCGCAGCGGGCTCGACGCGGCAAGTCAACAGCCGGGCGCCGCAAAGCCGCCGCAGCACTGCACCGTGCAGCGACACCAGCCGCGTCGTGGCAGGCGCGGGCGGCAGATCCCCGTACAGCAACGGCAGCATCAGGTGCATGATTTCGCGGCGCCGCCCGGGCCACTGCCGGGGCTCGGTGATGCGCTGACCGGCCCGATTCAGCAGCGGATCTGGCCAGTCGCTGCTGGAGGAAAACACCATGGCGTCAAGCGGGTCATCCATATGACTGAGTCGGTAAAAACGATAGGCACAGCCGGTGATTTTTGACCTACGATTGCGCTCGTTTCCCTCCACTCTCATGAAGGCTGTCATCATGGTAACCCGTATCCTCCACCATCCCGTTGGCGCGCTCGTCGCCGCCCTGTTCGTCCTGCCCGCCGCCTTGCACGCCGCGGAGATCCGCGTCATGTGTTACCAGGACGGCGTCGAGTGCGACGTCGTGGCCGAGCAGGCCAAACGTTTCGAAGCCGCCAATGCGGGCACCAAGGTCGTCATCGACGTCGTGCCCTACAAGACCATCGTCGAGCAGCTGCCGGTGCAGCTGGCTGCCGGCCAGGGACCCGACATTGCCCGCGTCACCGACCTGGGCGGCTTGTCCAAGTACTACATGGACATCAGCGCCCATGTGAAGGACAAGGCCTACTGGGAGACCAACTTCGGCGCCACGCTGCCGTGGCTGCGCCCCACGGCCGCCGACAAGGGCATCTACGGCTTCATGTCGCAGCTGACGATGACCGGCCCGTATGTCAACAAGACCTTGTTCGAGCAGGCCAAGGTACCGATGCCCGGCCCGAAGGCAACCTGGGATGAATGGGTCGACGCCACGCGCAAGGTCGCCAAGGCCAACCAGCTGCCGGCCGCCCTGGCCTGGGACCGCTCCGGCCACCGGTTCGCCGGCCCGGCCATCAGTTATGGCGCCAAGATCTTCGACGCCAAGGGCGACCTGGTCATGGACGACGGTTACAAGACCGCCGTCAACAAGTTCGTTGGCTGGCACAAGGACGGCGCCATGCTCAAGGAGGTCTGGGCCGGCACTGGCGGTTCCAGTTACGCCGACTCGATCGGCGAGTTCAAGAACGCACGGGTTGCGATGGTGTTGTCGGGTTCCTGGCAGATCAACCGGCTGCAGAAAGACATCGGCAACGCTTTCGACTGGGTCGCGGTACCCAACCCCTGCGGCCCGGCAGCCTGCTCCGGCATTCCGGGTGGCGCGGCCTGGGTGGCGCTCAAGACCAGCAAATCGCCCAAGGAAGTCGGCATGTTCCTGGACTTCATGGCACAGGAGGCGAACTACGCCGAGTTCACCGCCAGGACCAACAACATTCCGGCCCATGCCGGGCTGGCCAAGAAAGGCGTGAAATACCCGGGCGCAACGCCGCAGGCGCAGGCGGCGCTGGGCGTGTTCAGCTCCGGCGTGGCCAACCTGTCTCCGGTGGCCTACCAGTTCCAGGGCTACAAGTTCAACCGCGCCGTGATGCTGCCCACGGTGACCCGTGTGACGCAGGCCATCGTCGGCGAGATGAGCACCGACGAGGCAATGACCAAGATCGCCGCCGACATGGCGGACGCGGTCAAACAGGCAACAAAATAAGCGGCCTGGCATCCACCAAGGTCTGTCATCGTGCCATTGCTGTCGCGCGGCGCGGGCCTTTTCTTCAACCTGTTCGAACCCCTGTTCCGGCTGGCCCAGCGCCGGCTGGGGCTGGGCCGGCTAGGCTGGTTGTTCGTGGCGCCGAACCTGATCGTGTTCGGTCTGTTCACCTTTCTGCCGATCGGGATCAATCTGGTCTACGCGACCACCGGCGGCGTCAATCTGATGCCGTTCGAGCGGCCCTACACCGGGGCCGAGAATTTCGGCATCCTGTTCGAATGCCGTAACTATTTCGACATCCAGACCTGCCGCAAGGACGTGTTCTGGCGTGCGATCTTCAACACCGTGCAGTTCAGCCTGATCCAGGTTGTGCTGATGGTATTGTTGTCGCTGCTCACCGCGCTGGTGCTCAACCGAAAGATCATCGGACGCGGCTTTTGGCGCGGCGTCTTCTTCTATCCGGTGCTGTTGTCGCCGGTGGTGGTGGCGTTGATCTGGAAATGGCTGCTGCAAAGCCAGGGCGTGTTCAACGCCGCGCTGGTGGCGATGGGTGCGTCGCCGATCGAATGGCTGACGACCGCGTCCTGGGCCTTTTTCTGGACCGTCTTCGTATCGATCTGGGCCCACATGGGTTTCTACACACTGATCCTGCTGGCCGGCCTGCAGGCGATTCCGAAAGACATGTACGAGGCCGCCGAGATGGACGGCGCCTCGCCCTGGCGCACCTTGCGCCGGATCACGCTGCCGCTGCTGATGCCCAACCTGATCGTGGTGCTGGTGCTGGCGATGATCCGGGCGGTGCAGATCTTCGACGAGGTGTTCGTGCTCACAGGCGGCGGGCCGGGCTCGGCCACCACGTTCATCGTGCAGTTCATCTACCAGACCGGATTTGCCGAACAGATCCACCTGTACGGACTGGCCGCGGCGGCCTCGCTGGTGCTGGCCCTGGGGCTGGTGCTGCTGACGCTGCTGCAATTGCGACTGACGCGTGCGTCGGATGCGGGGCGACGGGCAAGATGAGCAACTTCCTCACCCGCACCCATGGCCGCGGTCGCCTGGACTGGACCGACTGGCTCAGTTACGGCTACCTGATGCTCGGCCTGTTCACGATGTTTGCGCCCATCGTCTGGCTGGTGATGTCGTCGTTCAAGTCGGAGGCGGCCATCAGCCAGTTTCCGCCGACCTTCCTGCCCTACACGCAAAAATCGGTGCAGGTGGCTGGCCACGACAAACCGTTGCCGCTGTTCATGACGCGCGACGACAAGGGCGAGGTCAAGCCCATGGCTCAGGTGCGGCGCATCGGCATCATGGCCACCATGGTCGACCCGCAAAACCCGGAGCAGCAGGTGCGCGTCAACATCAACGACCGCACGCCGATCAACGAGTTGCAGTTCGCGCTCTCCAACTACACCGAGATCTTCGGCAAATTCAGATTCGGGCTCTACCTGTGGAACAGCGTGTTCATCACCGTCGTGGCCACGCTGCTGACGCTGCTGATCAACTCGATGGCGGCCTTTGCGCTGTCCAAGTACCAGTTCCGGGGCCAGAAGGCGGTGTTCCTGCTGATCATTGCAACGCTGATGATCCCGCCCACCATCATCCTGGTTCCGGTGTTCCTGGTCATCAACAGCGTGGGCCTGCTCAACAGCCTGTGGGGCGTCATCTTGCCGGCCATTGCCACGCCCACCGGTGTGTTCCTGCTGCGCCAGTACATGCTGACGATTCCCGACGAACTGCTCGAGGCCGCCCGCATGGACCATGCCAGCGAGTGGCGCATCTACTGGAAGATCATCCTGCCGCTGGCCGCGCCAGCGCTGGCGGTGCTGGCGATCTTCTCGGTGATGTGGCGCTGGAACGATTTCCTGCTGCCCCTGATCGTGTTGTCGCGCTCCGAATTCTTCACGCTGCAACTGGCGCTCAACGCGTTCTAGGGCGAACTCAACACCCAGTGGCATTACCTGCTGGCGAGGACGGTGATCACGC
>CAZADK010000380.1:0-4860 GCA_964483855.1 uncultured Rhodoferax sp. | reverse complement strand
CTCGGGTGAAATCCCGAGTTCGCCCTCCGAATTCGCCCTCCATTCGGGTGTTCCGTTCAGTGCCAGCCTTGCAACGGGTTGCGGATCGGCGTCCCGCACCGACAAAAAGTTACCGACAATACCTGGATGCTACGCAAACACGTGCCCATCGCCCCCAAGCAGGGAAGACTGGCTCCGGCGTCAAACCGGCCTGCGCCCTCGGCCACTGTATTGCTGACCGGGTTCGCCCCGTTCGGCGGCGCGGATACCAACGTCAGCTGGCAGGTCGCGCAGCTGCTGGAGGGCGCGGTGATCGACGGCCACACCGTGGTCGCAGCCCAGTTGCCGACCGAATTCGACACCTCGCTGGAGGTGCTGACCGACCTGATCGACAAACACCACCCCGCGCTGGTGGTGTGCCTGGGACAGGCGGGTGGCCGCCAGGCGATATCGCTGGAGCGGGTCGCGATCAACATCGCCGATGCCCGGATCGCCGACAACGCGGGCAAGCAACCGGTGGACAAGCCGGTCGTCAGCGGCGGGCCGCCCGCGTATTTCACCGGACTGCCGATCAAAGCCATGTTGCGGGCCCTGCAGGAGGCCGGCATCGCCGGCGAGGTGTCGCAGACCGCCGGAACCTACGTCTGCAACCATGTCTTCTATGGCCTGATGCACACGCTGGAGCGGCGTCGCTCGCTCAAGGGTCTGCGTGGTGGTTTCATCCACCTGCCGTTCCTGCCAGCGCAAGGCACGCCGCACATGAACCTGCAAGAGATGGAGCGCGGGCTGCACATCGCCATCGCCTGTGCGCTGGCCACACACCGGGACGTCAAACTCGGCGCTGGCGCCGAGCACTGAAACCCCCGTGCCGGGTGCCAGCCTGGCCCGCCGCTTCACGCGCGCGGCAACGTGACGCCTTGCTGGCCCTGGTATTTGCCGCCGCGGTCCTTGTAACTGGTCTCGCAGGCCTCGTCGCTTTCGAAGAACAACACCTGGGCACAGCCCTCGCCGGCATAGATCTTGGCCGGCAGCGGCGTGGTGTTGGAGAACTCCAGCGTCACGTAACCCTCCCACTCGGGCTCGAACGGCGTCACGTTGACGATGATGCCGCAGCGCGCGTAGGTGCTCTTGCCCAGGCAGATCGTGAGCACGTTGCGCGGTATGCGGAAATACTCCAGCGTGCGCGCCAGTGCGAAGCTGTTGGGCGGGATGATGCACACGTCATCGTGGAAGTCGACGAAGCTTTTCTCGTCGAAGTTCTTCGGGTCGACCACGGTACTGTGGATGTTGGTGAACACCTTGAACTCCGGCGCGCAGCGAATGTCGTAACCATAACTGCTGGTGCCGTAGCTGATGATCCGGTTGCCCTCGCGCTCGCGGACCTGCCGAGGCTCGAACGGTTCGATCATGCCGGTGGTCTGCGCCATGTGGCGGATCCATTTGTCGCTCTTGATGGTCATGCTGGAGTTCCAGTAGTCTGGTCGATGTCGCAACGCCAATTGTAGGAACACGCCGGGACCGCTCCCGCAGGCACGGCCACGGCCGGGACAGGTGCCGCTATGGCGCGGCGCTGGCGGCGATCGCGGTGCGCTCCACCAGCCGGTCGTCGCCGAGCACGATCATCGCGAACAGCAGCTCGTCGAGGTTGCGCGCGTGGGCGGTGCGCCGCTCCAGCAAGGCGGTGCACCGGGGCTGCAGCACGACGAAGTCGGCCTCGCAACCCGGTTGCAGGTTGCCCACCACACCGTCGAGCCCGAGCGCCCGGGCCGCGCCGGCCGTGTGTTGCCACCACAGTTGTTGCGGCGACAGGCTCAACCCGGGTTTGGTCTGGCCTTCGCGCCCCACGCAATACGCTGCCAGCATGGTGCGAAACGGCGACAACGAGGTGCCGCCGCCCACGTCGCTGGCCAGGCCATAGGTGAACCCGACCCGGTCGGCGCCCGCGTAGTCGAAGAAGCCGCTACCCAGGAACAGGTTGCTGGTCGGGCTCACCGCAGCCGCGGCGCCGGTGTCGCGCATCAGCGCGCGGTCGGCGTCGTCGAGATGGATGCAGTGTGCATAGATCGCGCGCCGGCGCATCAGGCCGAAGCTGTCGTACACCGCGAGGTAGGAACGCGCATCGGGAAAGAGTTCACCCGCCCAGGCAATCTCGTCCCGGTTCTCGGCCACATGCGACTGGATCCAGACATCCGGGTAACGCGCTGCCAGATCGCCCGCGCCGCGCAGTTGCGCCTCGCTGCAACTGGGTGCGAACCGCGGCGTGATCGCGTATCCGAGCCGGTCCACGCCATGCCAGCGCCGGATCAGCGCCTCGGTATCGACCAGGCTTTGTTCCGTCTGGTCGCGCACGCCATCGGGCGAATGGCGGTCCTGCAGCACCTTGCCGCCGATCATGCGCATATGGCGCCGGCGCGCCTCGGCGAAGAAGGCATCGACCGATGCCGGATGCGAGGTGGCAAAGGTCAGCGCGGTCGTGACCCCGTTGCGCAGCAATTCGGTCATGAAGAACCCGGCCACCTGCGCTGCATGCGCCGGATCGGCAAACCGGCTTTCCTGGGGAAAGGTGTAGTTCTCCAGCCAGGGCAACAGACCATCGGCTGGCGAACCGATCACATCGATCTGCGGGTAGTGCACATGCAGGTCGATGAAACCCGGCGCGATGATGCGCCCGCGCAGGTCCTCCGCGACCAGGCCCGGGAACTGCGGCGCCACCACATCATGGGGACCGACCGCCAGCACCTGCTCGGCCGCTGCGCCCTGCGGGCAGCCCACCACCAGCAGGCCATCCTTGTCGAACACGGCCCGCTGTTGCGTGTCAAAACGCAGGATGCAAGCGCGGTAGGCTTTCATGCGGCACAAGCTTACCGAACAAACGTGGCAAGCTTCATATGGAATGGGACATGAACACCATCACGCCGTGCCAGTACCGGGGATCAACGCCGCAGCGGCGCAGCGGTGACACCCTGCACCAGCCAATCCATGGCCAGGATCTGCGCATCGGTCAGCGTCTGGCCGGCCGCGATCACCGTCCGTCCGGTGTTGTCCTGCACGGACTGGCGCGCCTGGAACGGATGCAGCCGGCCAGTGGCAACGTCCCGTTGCCGCGCCAGCACCTCCTCGCGCACCGCGGCGCCCACTGCCGGGCCGAAATCGCCAACCCGCACCATGCCCTCGCGAATGCCGCCCCAGACATTGCCGCTCGTCCAGCTGCCGTCCAGCACGGCCAGCGCGCGGCGGGTGTAATAGGCACCCCACTCATGGGTCACCGCCACGATCTGGGCCTGCGGCGCCACGGAGCGCATGTCGGAGTGGTAGGCCACGGCCATCTTGCCGCGTTCCTGCGCCGCCACCATCACCGCGTTGGAGCCGGTGTGGAACGACAACACGTCCGCGCCCTGGTCCATCAGCGCCATCGCGGCGTCCCGCTCACGCGCCGGGTCGAACCAGGCCTGCAACCAGATCACCTTGACCTGGGCCTTCGGGTTGACCGACTGCATGCCCAGCGTGAAGGCGTTGATGCCCTGCAGCACCTCCGGGATCGGAAAACCGGCGACATAACCGGCCACATGGCTTTTCGTCATGCGCCCGGCCGCGACGCCGGCCAGGTAACGCCCTTCGTAATAACGCGCATTCGCCGTCGCCACGTTGGGAGCCGTCTTGTAACCGGTGATCGATTCGAAGCGCAGGTCGGGAAATTCGCGCGCCACGGCCAGTGTCGGCTCCATGTAGCCGAAGCTGGGGGTGAAGATCAGCTTGTGCCCCTGGCGCGCCAGGTCGCGGATCACGCGCTCGGCATCCGGCCCTTCGGCGACGTTCTCGACATAGGTCGCCGACACCCGCTCGGGTGCACCGGGCGGATTGATCGCGGCCAGCAAGGCCTTGCGGCCCTGGTCGTGCTGGTGCACCCAGCCAGCGCCCGTCAGCGGCGCGACATAGACGAATCCGACCTTGAGTGGCGCCGACTGCGCCCAAGCGGAGAAAGACGGGGAAAAAAGAAAACAACAGGCGACCGCGAGCGCGCAGGCGAGGTTTTTATACATGGTAGTCCTCTACATGGCTCCGGATAAACGAAGGCCCGCCGGAGCGACGGGCCGCTGCGCATTCTACCCGGAGCCGCTTGCCCGTCAGCGTCGCGGATGGCGCCCGGGCAGCACCCGCCAGGGCGGGCTACCGGAAGGTCTCGAAACAACCGTTGAGCCGGTCCAGGTACTGGCGCTTGCGGTGCGCATCGGCAAAACTGGCACTGAAACTGTTGGCCGCCAGTTGCCAGGCCTGCTGGCCCGACAGGCCCAACGCGGCGAAGGTCTGGGTGAAGTTCTCGTTGACATATCCGCCGAAATAGGCCGGGTCGTCCGAATTGATCGTGGCGACGATACCGGCCTGCAGCATGCGGCCGATGTTGTGCTCGGCCAGCGACGGATAAACGCACAATTTGAGGTTGGACAAGGGGCACACTGTGAGCGCGATCTGCTGCTGGACCAGGCGCTGCATCAAGGCCTGGTCGTGGATCGCCTGCACGCCGTGGTCGATCCGTTCGACCTTGAGCACGTCCAGCGCGCTCCAGATATACGCCGGCGGCCCCTCCTCGCCGGCATGGGCGACCAGGCGAAAGCCCAGTTCGCGGCAACGCGCAAACACCAGCGCAAACTTTTCTGGCGGGTGGCCCAGTTCGCTCGAGGCCAGCCCGATGCCCAGGATCTTGTCGCGCAGCGGCAGCACCTGCTCCAGCGCCTCGAAGGCGTCGGCTTCGCTCAGGTGGCGCAGGAAACACATGATCAGCGAAGCGCTGATGCCGAACTCGGCGGCTGCATCGACGCACGCGCGGTGCAGGCCGTTGACGACCACCTGCGCATCCACGCCGTGCCCGGTATGGGTTTGTGT
>CAZADK010000379.1:2404-4870 GCA_964483855.1 uncultured Rhodoferax sp. | reverse complement strand
GCTCCGGCAGCCCCGAAGGACGATGCAACTTGCGCAACCGGTATCGTCGGCCAGAGCGGCGCCACCAGCCGGCTATCGGCCAATGCGTCGCGCAGCAGGCTGGCTCGCAGGGTCTCTGCAGCCGCCGATGTCATTTGCGCCTCCGTTGCCGCAGTGTCTGCCATGGCACGGGTCGGGTCGAGCTCGATCAGCGCCTGGCCCGCGCTCACCTGGTCGCCGTCACGCACCAGCACCCGCTTGACCACACTGCGCTCGAGCGGCTGCACGATCTTGCTGCGCTCAGCCACGATGATGCGGCCTTGGGCCACCGCAACGATATCGACCTTGCCGATACAGGCCCAGGCCAGCGCCAATGCAAACAAGGCCATCAGCAGCCAGGCAGTGCGCCGTGGTGCCGGATGCGCCGGTGTCTCCAGCAGGCTGAGCGCCGCCGGCAGGAAGGCCCGTTCGTCCGCGGTACGCCGCACCGCCTCGGCCTCCCGACGGGTGCGCCAGGCCCGGCCCAGCACGGCCGCATGCCGGTCCAGCAACGTCACCCACCCGACCGGGCGCGCGGCTGCGGTTCGATCGGCGGGGCGGCTCATGGTCGGCCTGCGGTGGGTGCGTCGTCACGGCCTTCGCCTGACTGCAGCGACCACAGATGGGCATACAGACCACCGGGCCGTTGCAGCAATTGGGCGTGCTTGCCTGACTCCACGATGTTGCCCTGCTCCATCACCACGATGCGGTGCGCGCGCCGCACCGAACTGAGCCGGTGCGCAATGACCAGCACCGTGCGCCCGCGGCAGATCAACGCCATGTTGCGCTGGATCATGGCTTCGCTCTCGTAGTCCAGCGCACTGGTGGCCTCATCCAGGATCAGGATGCGCGGGTTGGTGAACAAGGCCCGCGCGATGGCGATGCGCTGGCGCTGGCCACCGCTCAGGTTGCCGCCTTGTTCCCCCACCAGGGTGTCGTATCCCTGCGGCAACGCACCAAGGAAATCGTGCGCGCCGGCCAGTTGCGCCGCGGCCATCACAAGCTCCAGCGGGGCTGCCGGATCGGCGATGGCGATGTTCTCCCGGATGCTGCGGTTGAACAGCTGGTTCTCTTGCAACACCACGCCGATCTGGCGGCGCAGTTGTGCGGCATCGATGAGGCTGATGTCGATGCCGTCCACCATGACCCGACCGGCCTCGGGTGCATGCAGGCGTTGCACCAGCCGGGTCAAGGTGCTCTTGCCCGAGCCGGAGCGCCCGACGATGCCGATCACCTGGCCCGGAAGAATATCGAGGTCGATGCCCTGCAACACATGGGGACCGTCAGGCCGGTAACGGAACCGCACCTGGTCCAGTGTGATGCGCCCTTTGATCGCGGGCAGCTGCATGGCGCTGGCACTGGCCAGCTCGGTGCGGGTGTTGAGGATGTCTCCCAGGCGCGCGACCGACACGCCAGCCTGCTGAAAATCCGTCCACAACTGGGCCATGCGCATGATCGGCTGAGCCACCCGCTGCGCGAACATCGTGAATGCCACGAACTGGCCGACGGTCAACGCATGTGCCATCACCAGGTGGGCCCCATACCACAAGGTTGCCGCCTGGACCAGTTTGCCGATCAGGCCCACAGCCTCGTGAGCGAGACTGGCCAGCGTGCGGGTGCGGAAGCTGGCTTGCACATAGGCCGCCAGCTGCATGTCCCAGCGCTGGGCAAAACCGGGCTCCAGCGCGGCCGCTTTCACCGCCTGTATGCCGGTGACGGTTTCCACCAGCATCGCCTGGTTTTCCGCCCCACGGGCAAATTGCACATCGAGCCTGCGCCGCAACACCGGCGACACCAGCAGGCTCAGTACCGCGTACAGGGGCAGGCTGGCCAGCACGATCAGCGTCAGCGGCACGCTGTAGTACGCCATCACGGCCAGGAACACCAGCGAGAAGAAAAGGTCGAGCAGCACGGTCAAGGCATTGCCGGTAAGAAAGCTCCGGATGTTTTCGAGTTCGCGCACCCGGGCCACCGAGTCGCCGACCCGACGCGCCTGGAAATAAGACAGCGGCAGCGCAACCAGGTGGCGGAACAAGCGTGCGCCAAGCTCGACATCGATGCGGCTGGTGGTGTGGCTGAACAGGTAGTTGCGCGCTGCGCTGAGCACACTTTCGAACACGACCACGATCACCAGGCCGGTCACCAGCACGTCGAGCGTGGTGAGCGCCTTGTGCACCAGCACCTTGTCCATCACGACCTGGAAAAACAGCGGGCTGACGAGAGCGAAGAGCTGCAACACGAACGACACCAGCAACACCTCGGCCAGTAGATGGCGGTATTTCACCAATGCCGGAATGAACCAGGAGAAGTCGAACCGCGCCAGTTCTGCGGCCAGGCTGGCGCTGCTGGTGACCAGGATCAGCTGGCCGCTCCAGCGCGCCGCAAAACGCTCCAGCGGCCCGCTACGCGGGCCGGTGCCGACGGCCTCGGCGTCGGCGCCGACGGGAT
>CAZADK010000379.1:0-2394 GCA_964483855.1 uncultured Rhodoferax sp. | reverse complement strand
GCCCAGTGCGATGGCAGCCGGGTGCTGGTGACAACGCCGCGCCTGGCCTCCCGCGATCCCGTCGGCGCCGACGGGATCGCGGGAGGACAGGCGCGGCGTTGTCACCAGCACCCGGCTGCCATCGCACTGGGCCAGCAAGCAGATGTCGCCGCTGCCGGCAGGCGCGCCATCGGCGTGCGGGGCGCTCATCACGGCCAGCGCCGGCAGCGGTGTGCGCGCCAGTCGGTCGGCGCTGGTGTGGATCAGCCGCGCCCGCAAACCGAGATGGCGAGCCGCGCGCAGCAGGTCATCGACGCGGACCGGCTGGCTGGGCGCGAGCCCCAGCTGATGCGCCAGGCTGGCGGGGTCGGCCGCCACCTGGTGCAAGCGCGCGATAGCGCACAAGGCCAGCAACCCATCGTCGCCGCATGCGCCGACACGGCCCTGCGCCGTCGCCGTGCCAAAGCCACCCGCAGTCCTCGCTGCGGTGCCGTCCACCACGGCTGCCGCCGCTCCTCCCATGTTGCCGCCCCTTTCAAAAAGGCTTGTCGCCATGTATCTCTGTTGCTGTCCGGCAAAAGATACTACGGCGGCCCGGGCGGGTGGTCAACGCGTCTCCATCGTCCTGATGAGGCTGCGCGCAGACCGTCGGGTCACGGTTGCCTGGCGCGCGTCATGCCGAGTCAGCACCGCAAGTTCCCCGTTCGGAAATTCATGCCCCAACCGGGCTGATGCATCGCCGCAGGATCACAGGTACGCCCTTGCCAAGCCTCGGCGCAAGAACCCGCGCTCAGGCGCCGTCGATGGCAACTGCTTCGCGTACCGGCACAGGGCGGCATACGGCGCCCGTGGGGTGGCCCGTGGCGAGCCGCTTGCGGCTCAGGCAGCCCGAACGGGACAACCGGTGTAGGTTGACACACGACGCTCCTGCATGGGCGTTGCCACGCGCGGCGGAATGCGCCGCACGGTCATGCCGGTCTGGCGCTGCGCGACAGGCGCGCGATCAGCATCAACGCCACGAGCGCGATCCCGACAAAACACAGGAACGACCAGTTGGCTATGGAGCCACCAAGAAAAGTCCAGTCAATCACAGTGCAGTCGCCGCCGCCCTTGAAGATCATCGGGATCGCCCGTTGCAGCGGGAAGGTCTCGATCATGCCGTAAAAGTCGCGGCCGCAGGACACGACCTCGGGCGGATACCACTGCAGCCAACTCTGGCGCGCCGCGACGAACGCCCCGAACCCCGCTGCCAGCAGCATCAGCACATTGCCACCCAGTTGCACGCCCCGCCCCTTGCCCAGCGCCGTCAGGCCCGCCAGCAGGGCGACCAGCACCAGTGCGTAACGCTGCACGATGCACATCGGGCACGGCTCCAGCCCCACGCCATGTTGCAGATACAGGCCATAGGCCAACAGACCGGCCGAACCCAGGCAGACCAGCACCAGCATCTGGCGCACACTCGGAAAACTCAACATTGCGGCTCCATGAACATCGCCACCTGGCGCTCGACCCGCACCGATCGGGGGCCTTGCAAAAGCGGCGACAATTTCACCCTTTGGTGAACGTTGCGACTGAGGGAGTATTCCATGGCACGAATGGTTCAATGTATCAAGCTGGGCAAGGAGGCGGAAGGCCTGGACTTTCCTCCGTATCCCGGCGAACTGGGCAAGCGCCTGTGGGCCAGTGTCAGCAAGGAGGCCTGGGCCGCCTGGCTCAAGCACCAGACCATGCTGGTCAACGAGAACCGGTTGAACCTGGCCGATGCGCGCGCACGCCAGTACCTGGCGCGGCAGATGGAAGCCCATTTCTTCGGCGATGGCGCCGACGCCGCGCAGGGTTACGTTCCGCCCGCGAACTGAGTTCCCTTGCAGGACCGGCGCATGGCCCATGCGTCGCAGCCGCCAGCGTGGATACGGGCCATCGGCCTGCCGCTGGCGTGGCGCGGCCAGGCCGCCTGGCGTGTGCTCGATACCGATTTCTGCGACGGCGAACGGCTGGTGCAGTTGTGGCAGGTGTGGATGCAGGACCCGCAGGCCTGCCGGATGCTGCATGTGGTGGCGTTCGCCGATCGTGCGCCGACGCGCGCGCGCTTGCTCGCCACGCTGGCAGCCCATCCCGATGCTGCCGCACTGGCTGCCGAACTGCAATCGCAGTGGTTCGGCCTGCTACCCGGATTTCACCGACTGGTGTTGCAGGGCGGGCACGTGCAGTTGACACTGTGCATCGGGCCGACAATGGCACTGCTGCGGGAACAACAGTTTGCCGCCGACAGCCTTGTCATCGGCGCGCCGTCCGCGATCGACCCGGCCACCGCGCATGACGACCGAGCGCACCGGTGGGATGGCTGGGCAATCAAGGCGCTGGCACGTTTGAGCCGTCGCGGCAGCACGCTGGCCGTGTTGCCCTGCTGCGGGC
>CAZADK010000378.1:0-4906 GCA_964483855.1 uncultured Rhodoferax sp. | reverse complement strand
GTCGGTTTGCCGCCATAGCCATAGTATGGTGGCCTGCGAAATTTGCGACTCAGCGATTTTGGCTGAGCGAGGGTTGGCGGCGAAGTGCGGGTAAACCCGGAACGAACTCGCGACATATGTGTCAACTAACCTGTAAACTAATACCCACGTGTTCCGAAGAGAGCACTACCTGCAACTGCAACGCACCGAAGGAGAGCCCGCATGACCATCACCACGCTCGGAACGTGGCGTAAGCCCCCGCTCGCCTATGTGGTCGCAGAGTTGGTGATTTCGCCGTACTACTCGATGGCGGCCAAGGTGCCCGGCCTGCAAGACCGGCTCCGTTCCACCTTCCCGAAAACCGTCGAAGGACAAGAGTTCATCGTCGACGGGGCCAAGCCTTCGGCCCAGCCGATCTGGCAGCTGGTTTCGGCTGACCAGAAGCATGGCGTCCAACTCGGTACCAGGTCGATCTCGCTGCACGCGACGAGCTATGTCAACTCCGCAGACCTGATGACCCGATGGGCCGATGTCCTTGATTCCATCCACGAGGCAGGCCTCGGCGCATTCGTGGAACGCGCAGGCCTGCGCTACGTCGACCTCATCGTCCCGAGCGGCGATCGCTCGCCGGCGGACTACCTTGCTCAGCAACTGCAGGGCATCACTCCAGATGGAGCGACACCGACCGGGTCGCTGTGGGCGGCCGCATTCCTGTTCGACGGCGCCACCGTCAACCTCCGCGCAGGCGCGCCGGCGCCGGCTGGGATGCTGCTGCCCCCGAACTTCAACGCGATGCCGCTGCACAAACCGCAGGTGATGGTCGATGGCGAGAAGAGAATCAAGGAGGAAAAAGCTATCGGCTTCATCGATACGGACTGCCTGCGCGACATCAGCCAAGTCTTCGACGCCGCCCAATTGGCCGGCATCTACACCGACATGCAGAAGCTGAACTCGCGGACCTTCAAGGCGGCGCTGTCGACCATGGCAAACAAGGAGTGGATGTGAGCGACATAATCGAGGCACGGTTCTGCAACGCCCAGCGCGCGACGCTGCTTCAGCGCCGTCCGAGCACGATCATCGATGCCGCCGAGTCGTTTCATCCTGCTGTGCCGATGCAGTTCTACGGCGGCGGTGAGTTACACCTCGTCGGCTCGTATCGTATGGGCACCAAGCTGACCGGCTCCACGCGGACTGTCCTGATAGTTGACACGGATGTGTTGCTCGCAACTTCGGCGATCCCAACCGTAACGGTCGAAGACTTCGACGCCGAGTCTTGGTCGCTTTGGTCCAAGGCCTCGAAGGAAGCCTTTCAGAAGGCCACCACGGCGGCCAAGGCAGCCCCGAGTGCGACGGCGCCGCTTCGAGTGAAACGACTGGCTGCTCTACAGGCCGCTCTTGGCCTGTCGACATCCGACTTGGCGCAGGCGCTCGGGCTGTCTCGGCCCGGTCTCTACAAGTGGCTCGACACCTCCAGCGACGTTAAGCTGCGGGGCGCCAGCCTTGAACGCCTGGCCGCGGTCGAGCGCATCGCGAAGCAGTGGCGCGAACGGTCGACAGCTCCGCTGAGCTCTGTCTCCAATGAACCTCTCGCGGACGGACGCACCGTTCTCGCGATGATGATCGCCGACCAGGTCGACGAGGCTGCCGTTATTGGCGCCTTTGATGAGCTTCTGGCCATGCTGGCTGTCAGGCCGAAGACTCGAAGCCAGAAGCTCGCCGAGGCTGGCTTCAGGCGGCGCCCGTCCGCCAAGTCGCTGCTGTCCGACGAGTGAGGACGCCTTGCCGCTTGGAGAAGAGCTTAAAGATCGGGGCTGGTGCACCGGGGCCGTAGTGCCTCAGGGGATGCTGCCGGCCATCGCGCAGCACCTGGCTCCACCTGGCGCAGCCGCAGTCGAAGTGGCAGAGGCGGACTGGCTCGTCGTCGTCTCACAAACCTGCGACGTAGTGGCTCGCACGCTCGAAGCCGAGCCGTTCGTCGAGGTGTTGCATTGCAAGCCGATCAAGAAGCCGCGGACCCAGTACAGAGACTTTCGGTCAACGCGCATCCTCGACTTTCGACCAAACCGCGAAACGCACGAGGCCGTTGCGCTCACGGCTCATGCGGTCGCTGACCGCTACCTGGTTCCTCGCGAACTTCCAAGGGACCAGACACCGGACGGTAACCGTCATCTGAGCAGCAAGGCAGCGCAACGCATCATGGCGTGGTATGCGCTGCGCGCCGGTCGCCCCAGCTGGCCAGATGCCTTCGTGAAGCGAATCGACAAGGACTCCGAGGACGCACTGGAAGCCGCGATCGAGCCGCTCAAGGAAGACATCGCCGAGGTCCGCATCGGCATCGCAGAGAAAGACCAGGAGCTCGGCGACGACCAGACGTACCACGTGGCCGTGTACTTCATCGTCGACGCGGAAATCTGGGAGGGCGATGTCGAGGGCAGGGTGGCGATCAACACTGCCTTCGCAACGTTCGTCAGCAAGCTCAACGGCTGCGATGGGATCGAGGTGGATCAGGGTCTAAGTGAGGTCGTGTCCGGTGACGAATTCACTTGGCAGGAGACGAGGGCTACCGACGAATGGAACTTCGCGAACCTGAGCCATCGCGAGTGAGTGATTCGCAATAGGCTATGCCTCGACGCGTAGAGCATAAAGAGTGAGCATGAGCACTGATCTTGATGGGCAGACACCTGTTGTTGCAAGAACGCTGAGCGCTCTGCGCCCGAGCTCACCTTCGCCTTTGAAGGCCGCGATCAGCAGGCAGGTATCGATGTAGGTGCGCTTAGGCATCCTCCACACTCCCACGGCGATGGCGCAGCTCGTCGTCGAGCCCCGCAGCCGACATCAGTCGACCACCGCTGGCGACGTACGCCCGCTGGCGGAGAGCCAGGAGCTTCTTGCCCAATTCCGTTCTGGGATGGAATCCGTTAAGCAAGTCTTCTCCTTTCGACGACACATAGGAACCTGTCGTCAAGGCATTGCCGGCTTCGTAGCCAATGGTCAAGTTGAAGTGGCGCCTCAGTTGACCCGGTCGAACTGCAGACTCATGCCGATAGGCAAGAACCGGCGTGCTCCAGAGTGGAAGCGGTGGCACGTCCAATGCGAGGGCGAACATCATCAGTACTCCGGGTCCAGCTTGAGGACCGTTTCTACTGTCAGGATCTGGCGGAAGAAAAGTGCCTTTGAAAGATCATGTAGCACGTCAAGCTGTGCGCGAACCGCACTCCAATCGCCTGTCGAGTTTGCTGGCGATGTCTCCATATCAACCACGGTGCCCGTTATTTGCGACCCCGAAAGGTTGACCTGCGCTCCCGTGGCGATCTGAACAACATGCAGACAGTCGGCATCAGGTATCTCAACGCGCATCTGTACGCGATTCCTGATCGAGAGATCCCCCACATTCATCGCCACTCGGAGCACCGAAAGATCATCGGCCAACTCTTCGGTGAGCAGGTCGATGTAGCGCAGCGAGTGACGCTGAGGCTGGGCAATGAGCCCGCTACTTTCAACAATTCTTGAAAGCGCTACGGCTGCATCTTTGAATCGAGCCCAGCCAACATAGGGCCTGCGGCAGTTGAGAGTGATCACGCGATCGCCAACTTGCCATATGAAAGAACCCCCCGGCTCCTCCATCAGCATCTTCGGCATGAAGCGTAGATTAGGGTCGACCTGGGCAATCGCCGCCGGGATGTCGGCCGATGGCAAGCGGCGTAGTTGCAAGCCGGGGTGACTCTTTCTGAGTTCGGTGAAGAGAATGCCGGGCAAGACGTCACCGATGCCCTGACTGCTTTCGAACTGGGCTTGCCAGATCGCCTCGATGATGGGCTCTTTCCTTAGCCGCTTCGGCAGCGTGTTCATCGTTTCACTCCAGTTCCGTGGTTCTCATGTTGCTGGCCCTTCTCCGAACAGGTCCAACGTGGGCCGACTGGCCTCTCGTGGGCGACCGCCGCGCCGCGCGCGGGGCGATAGCAACTCGCTCTGGGCCACATCACCCAGCGCGTGGCGCAGGGCGAGCCGCCAGCCCTTGTCGCCATCGGCGATGCCGCCGGTGCTCATGGCGGTCATGCCGAACAGCCACTAGCGCTCTTCCGGGCGCAGCGCGAGCCAGTTGCGCACGGCGACGGGGATCTTCTCGACCTCCATGTGCTCGACGGCCCCACACCAGCACGCACAGCTCCTTGCCTAGCAGCCGATCCACCGGATTGTCGCCGGTCTTCCAGGTGCTGGGCTTAAGGTCGTGCGTACTAAGTCGGGCATTGAAGGCGCGTTGAACTTCGGCACGGATGGCCGTCCAGCGCGCGCGATCGAGCATGGCCCGATCGATCACGGAATGCTCATCGCTCAAGGCCTGCAGGCCGAGGCACGTAGCCGCCCACCGCGCCGGCCCCGACGATGCAGACCCGGGTCATGCGGAATTCCTGTTCCGGCGGGCGGCACGCCGGGTGATCGTCCTGAGCAAAGCCATGGGTTCTCCTGCATCGAGTGGGTGCCGCCCCGCGCTGCGCAGCGGCATGCCGCTACGTTAGCCGCTCGCCCGCAGGGGGAAAGGTCCGGCTGGACTGGCGTTTCACATATTGAACCAGCGGGCGGCTCAGCGGGCTGGGCGGCGGCTGGCCGAAGGCTGCCAGCCGCCACCGGCGAGCCACTGTTCGACCACGTCGAGTTTCTCCACGCCGAAGAACGGCTCCCCGTCCACGATGAAGAAGGGCGAGTCGAACACGCCGCCCCGGATCGAGCCATCGACGTTACGCCGCAACAGCTCGGCCGGCTTCCCGGCAACGCGGGCAGCCTCGAACGCGGGCCACGACAGCCCGGCTTCGCCGACGCACTTCCTCAGCACGCTGTCCTGCGCGATGTCGAGGCAGCGCACGATGTAGCCGCGGGTTTTGCCCCTCGTGCGGGGCGCGGCGCATGTCGCAGAGCGCCGCGCACCTGG
>CAZADK010000377.1:0-4908 GCA_964483855.1 uncultured Rhodoferax sp. | reverse complement strand
CCTGATCGCCTCCGGCCCTGCCAAAGTCATCGCACCGCTGTCGGCGCGCTGCCCTCACCTCGGGCGCGCGGCCCGGGTCGTTCAGGCCTTCTTCTTGAGACACTCGCTCATGAATGCCCGGCGCTCGTCGCCCTTCCTGTCGGCGGCGGATGCATTACAGGTCTTCATCTTGCTTTGCTGGGTTTCGGGCTTGTTGCTCAGGCAGCCTTTCATGAATGCCCGGCGCTCGTCGCCCTTCTTGCCGTCGGCCTGCTGGTTGCACAACGCCATCTTTTCCTGCTGGGGTGTCTTGGCCTTGTCCTGGGCTTGGGCTGAGCCCATTGCCAGTGTGATGCCAACGGTGAGCAGGGCGAGCAGTTGTTTCATGGGGTGTTCCTTGGGTTTGACAGGTGGAGGTCGGACATATCCATTGCCGGGTCCGCATGCACAACGCGCCAGCGGGTGCCGGCGCTGACACCGGGACGCGCCAGGCAACGCAGAGGCGATGGTACTGTCCGCCCGGCGTTACCGACGCACTCCTAGAATGCAGGGTTATGCTCAAGATTAAACAGCAACTGCTGCAAGGCCTGTCGGCCGGGCTCGCCGAGCTGGCGCCCGACGCCGATACGCGGGCAGTGTTCGAGTCGCCCAAGTTGGCGGCCCATGGCGATTTCGCCACCACGGTGGCCATGCAGTTGGCCAAACCGCTGAAACAGAACCCGCGCCAACTGGCCGAGCGCCTGCGCGTCGTGTTGCTGGCGCAATCCGCCTACCAGCAGTGGGTGTCGGACATCGACGTCGCCGGGCCAGGGTTCATCAATATCCGGCTCAAGCCCGAAGCCAAGCAGCAGGTCGTGCGCGAGGTGCTGGCCGAAGGCGCGGCTTTTGGCACTTTGCCTTCGAACGGCCAGCGCATGCTGGTGGAGTTCGTGTCGGCGAATCCAACCGGGCCGCTGCATGTCGGCCATGGCCGGCAGGCGGCGCTGGGTGACGCGATCTGCAACCTGTGCGCAACCCAGGGCTGGGCGGTGCAGCGCGAGTTCTACTACAACGACGCCGGCGTGCAGATCGCGACGCTGGCCCAGAGCACCCAGCTGCGTGCGAAAGGCTTCAAGCCCGGCGACCCCGAGTGGCCGCAGGCGGCCTACAACGGCGACTACATTGCCGATATTGCAGCCGATTTCCTGGCCGGCAAGACTGTCCGCTCCGACGACCGTGTCACCACCGCCAGTGGCGACGTGCAGGACCTGGATGCGATCCGCGAGTTCGCAGTAGCCTATCTGCGCCACGAGCAAGACCTGGACCTCAAGGCTTTTGCGGTCCGGTTCGACCATTTTTTCCTGGAGTCCAGCCTGTACTCCAGCGGCAAGGTGGCGCGCACGGTGCAGATGTTGCAGGAGGCTGGCAAGACCTACGAGCAGGACGGTGCCTTGTGGTTGCGCTCGACCGACTATGGCGACGACAAGGACCGGGTGATGCGCAAGGGTGACGGTTCCTACACCTACTTTGTGCCGGACGTGGCCTATCACATCGACAAGTGGCAACGTGGCTTCACCCGTGTGGTCAATATCCAGGGTACCGACCATCACGGCACGATCGCCCGCGTGCGCGCCGGGCTGCAGGGCGCTGGCGTGGGAATCCCGCAGGGATACCCGGACTATGTGCTGCACACCATGGTGCGGGTGATGCGCGCCGGTGTGGAGGTCAAGATCTCCAAGCGCTCGGGCAGTTACGTGACCTTGCGCGACCTGATCGAATGGACCAGCAAGGACGCGGTGCGGTTTTTCCTGCTCAGCCGAAAGCCCGATACCGAATACGTGTTCGATGTGGACCTGGCGCTGGCGCGGAACAACGACAACCCGGTGTATTACGTGCAGTACGCGCATGCGCGTATCTGTTCGGTGCTGCGGGCCTGGGGTGGTGACCAGGCCGGTCTGGTGGCGGTCGATCTGGGCGCACTGCAGTCGGCGCCAGCCATGGCGCTGCTGCTGCTGCTGGCGCGGTATCCTGACATGCTGGCGGCGGCGGCGCGGGATTTTGCACCGCACGACGTCACCTTCTATCTGCGTGACCTGGCCGCGGCCTATCACAGCTATTACGATGCCGAACGCATCCTGGTGGATGAGGAGCCGGTGCGGCTGGCCCGGCTTGCGCTGGTGGCCGCCACGGCCCAGGTCCTGCGCGACGGCCTGGCATTGCTCGGTGTCGACGCGCCGCGCACAATGTGAAGCGGGAGATGACGATGGGTGGTTTTGACAGGCAAGGGCAGGGCATGAAGCAGCAACTGGGTGGAACGATATTGGGCCTGATCGTGGGGGTCGTGATCGGCTTGGGCGTGGCGCTGGCGGTGGCGGTCTACGTCACCAAGGTACCGGTTCCGTTCCTGAACAAGGGTCCCAGCCGCACCACGGACCAGGACGCCGCGGAGGCGCGTCGCAACAAGGACTGGGATCCGAATGCGCCGCTGTACGGCAAGAATCAGCCGCGCGCTGCGGAGCCGGCAACACCAGCGGCCTCGGCTGCAGCCTCGGAAGGCGGCTACACGGATGTTCCGCCTGCCGTTGCCGGCATACCGACGCCCGGGGGGGCCGTCGTCCCGGTACCGGCGAACACGGCTCCCTCGCCCGATCCGCTAGGTGACCTGGCTCGGGCACGGGCGGGCGCCGACGGCGTCGACCCGTTCAACTATTTTGTTCAGGTCGGCGCCTTCCGGACCGCCAACGATGCCGAGTCGCAGCGTGCCCGCCTCTCGCTGGGCGGCATCGAGGCCCGGGTGTCTGAACGCGACCAATCGGGTCGCATCGTTTACCGGGTCCGGGTTGGACCGTTCGACAAACGCGCGGATGCCGACCTGACCAAGGAAAAACTCGAGGGCCTGGGTGTCGAGGCGGCGCTGGTGCGGGTTCAGCGTTGAACCCTTTGACGCGCGCCGGATCCCATGCCGTACTGTCCCGCAGGAGCACATTGATATGAACGATATGAAAAGACGCACTTTCTCGTCCGCCGCGGGCGCCGCGCTGGCCTTCGGATCAGGTTTCGGGTCGCGGGCACGCGCCCAGGCTCGCCAGCCCGAGTCGGGCTGGGACTACCTGACCCTGAAGCAGCCGGTCGCTGTCGAGGCGCCGGCAGGCTCGATCGAGGTGGTCGAGTTCTTCTGGTACAACTGCCGTTTTTGCAACGCGTTCGAGCCGGTGCTCGAGGCTTGGAGCCAGCGCCTTCCCAAGGACGTCGTGCTGCGCCGCGTACCGGTCGGTTTTCGCGACGAGTTCGTGCCGCAACAGCGGTTGTTCTATACGCTTCGCGCCATGGGTGAGCTCGATCGGCTGCATGCCAGGGTGTTTGCAGCCATTCACGCCGAACGCGTCGATCTCTCGCGTGGGCCCGCCATTTTGGAATGGGTGGTGCAGCAAGGGGTCGACAAGGCCCGCTTCAGCGCGTTGTACACGTCGCCGGAGGTCCAATCGGCCGTGAGCAGCGCCACCCGGCTGCAGGATGCATACAAGGTTGAAGGCGTGCCGGCAATGGGTGTGGCTGGCCGTTTTTACACCGACGGCTCGATCGCAACCAACATGCAGCGGGCGCTGCAAGTGGTCGACTATCTGCTGGTCGAGGTGCGCTCCGGCCGTTGACGCGCATACAGGCCGCCGGAGCGGGCCGGCCCGACTCGGACTGCAGCGTTTTTGCGACGCCGCAGCGGAACCGCCTCAGGGTGGGGACTACAATGATTTTGCAGAGTTGACTGCAAGATTCGTGCCTTTATGAAACCCTCCTCGATTCCTTACATATTAGTGCTGGCAACCCTGTTGCCATGCGGCGTCGCGATCGCGGATCGGGCCGATCGCGACAAGCCGATGAACATCGAGTCCGATGCGCTGCGCTACGACGACGCCAAGCAAGTCAGCGTATTTACCGGCAAGGTGGTGCTGACCAAGGGCACGATGCTGATCCGCGGCGCGCAGATGGACATCCGGCAAGACAACGATGGCAATCAATACGGCGTGGTCAAGGCCGAACCCGGCAAGCTGGCGTTTTTCCGCCAGAAGCGCGACACGCGGGCCGGCGAGCCAGACGAATACATGGAAGGCGAGGCCGAACTGATCAACTACGACGGCAAGGCCGACTCGGTGACGTTCCAGCGCCGCGCGATCCTGCGCCGTTATATCGGCTCCAAGGTCAACGACGAGATCACCGGTGATGTCATCGTTTACGACAATGTCACCAGTGTGCTGACCGTCGATGGCGGTTCGGCCCGGCCCGGACCCGACGGCAATACCGGGCGGGTGCGCGCGGTGCTCACACCGCGCAATGACGACAACAGCAAGGCGCCGGGTGCCGTCGCGCCACGCGCGCCGGCGTCCCAGGCTGCGCCGGCGCTGCGTCGATCATCGACGCTGGGAGGCGACAAGAAGTGACGGCAGTGCCAGTCGACAACGGGCTGCACGGGGCGGCGGATGCGTCGCGCATCGTGGATCTGCCGGGTGGTTCCGGTGTCCGGCTGGAGGCGCGCCACCTGCAGAAGTCCTATGGCAGCCGTATGGTGGTCAAGGACGTCTCGCTGGCCGTCGGCGAGGGCGAGGTGGTCGGGCTGCTCGGACCCAACGGCGCTGGCAAGACCACCTCCTTCTATATCCTGGTTGGCCTGGTGCGCGCCAGTGCGGGCGAAATCGTCATCGACGGCCAGTCGGTGGCGCATCTGCCGATTCATCGGCGCGCCCGGCTGGGCCTGAGCTACCTGCCGCAGGAGGCCTCGATCTTTCGCAAGCTCAACGTCGAGGACAACGTGCGCGCCGTGCTCGAATTGCAGACCGATGCCGCCGGGCGGCCCCTGACCCCGGCGGTGATCGAGCAGCGGCTGACCGAGTTGCTGCGTGACCTGCGGGTCGAGCACCTGCGCAAGTCCCCGGCGCTGGCCTTGTCCGGTGGCGAGCG
>CAZADK010000376.1:0-4919 GCA_964483855.1 uncultured Rhodoferax sp. | reverse complement strand
GCTTTGCCACTTTGCTTGACCCCTGGGGGCGGGAATGACGCAGTCATTTCCTGGGAGAACTCAAAGCCGAGAGGCCATCGATGGGGCCCACGACGGGGTGCCCAAGGGTGGCGGGCAAGGTGCGACGCGCAGCCCATGTCGGTTTTCAGACCAGGTCCCGCAGTGGATGTGCGTGGACCGGCCAGGGGCTGTCGAAAAATGGTGTCACCATGTCGGCCAGGACTGCGTCGATCTGCGCTGGATTCCAGCGCGGATGGTGATCCTTGTCCACGGCCAGGGCGCGCACGCCTTCGACCACCTCCACGTCGGCTGCGCGGCGACCCAGATGCGCCGGATGGAAACACCGTCGCACCAGGTCCCGCTCCATGCGCAGTTCGGACGCGAGGTCCATGCTGCGCGCCCGGCGCAACTGCTCCAGGGTCACGTGCAGCATCAGGGGGCTGCGTCGCGTCAGCACGGCGAGGGTTTCGGCCGCCCAGGCGTCGTCGGTCACGGCGGCCTGCAGAGCGGCCACCATTGCAGGTACATCGGGCAGACCGAAGACCCGATCGACACCGGCACCAGGCCAGCCATTTGTCGCAGTGCGATCACCGGCGGCGGCGCAGCGGCGCGCCACCGCGGCTTCGTCCGGCAAGCTGCCGTCGGCGATGCCCGCCCACAACCCGGCCAGCACCGACGCGGGCACGGCATGGTCGGCCAGGCCGGCGGTCACCGCCTGCGCGCCATCGATCACGATGCCGGTCAAAGCCAGGTATTCGCCCAGATGACCCGGACAGCGGCTCAGGAAATAACCACCGCCGACATCGGGAAACAGGCCGATACCGGTTTCGGGCATGGTCATCTTCGTACGTTCGGTGGCGATGCGCAGCCGGGCACCCTGGGCCAGACCCATGCCGCCGCCCATGACGATGCCGTCCATGAAGGCCACCAGCGGCTTCGGATAGTGGTGGATCAAGTGGTTGAGCCGGTACTCTTCCGTGAAGAAATCCTCCAGCGCCGGATCGCCTGCAAGCGCCGCCTGGTGGAAGAACCGGATATCGCCTCCGGCACAGAACGCGCCAAAGGGCAGGTGGGCCGAGGGATCGGACGCATCCTTGACACTGCCGCGTATTGCGACGATCCGTACGGTATCGTCGTCGCGCCAGCGCAGCAATTGCGCCGTCAACGTGCGGATCATCTCCAGTGTCAAGGCATTGAGGGCCCGTGGCCGCGCCAGGGTGATCAAGCCGGCCGATCCGGCCGTTTCGGTGACAACATGCTGCATGTAACTCCTGCTTCTGCCAATCGTGGGCCCTGCATGGCGACGGCGGGCTGGTCCGCCGCGTCAATCTTCCTCTGCTGCGCCATGGCGGCTGTCCCAGCGCTCGGCCTTGGGGTCGATCTGCGGCACGCAGTCGGGTCGCACTGCGTCGGCCCGAAACATCCACCACAAGCGCCGATTCGCATAACCCACGACTTGGGCCTTGGCCGGATCGACGCAGGATGCGACCGCATTGCGCAGCGCGAAGATCCAGCGCTGCCCGGGCGCCTCGGCCTGCCAACGCACGGCGGCGGCGTACTGCGCCTCCCACTCTCGCTTGAAGCCGAAGGTGGTGACCGGGCGGTCGGCCATCAGCAGGTTCTGCTCCTTCCACGCGACCAGTGCGATTTCTGCCTGCGGACCGGCGATCTGGCCCGCCTTGCGCATCACGCCGGCAGCCGAATTCGAGTCGTTGAACAGCACCGATGCCCAGGCGCCCCAAATGATCCAGAAGCCGGCGATGCCGGCCAGCAAGGCGTGTACGCCACGGCGCGGTCGAAACGCCGTGGCGGCAAGCAGGAACACCGCGCCCATGCTGATACCCATCCACCACAGGCTGCGGCCGCCGTCAGCCAACCCGCGTTCGGCGATTTGCTGCTCCATCCGGGTCCAGTGGCCCTGCATGGCCCAGATGCCGCCCAGCAGCAGGATCGCTCCGGCCGCCAGCGCCGCCAGCCATGCCAGCAAGCGCATCCAGCGCGCGTTCACACTCGCCTGCAAGGTCGGCCCCAGCGCCAGCGCCAGCATCGGCAGCATGGGCATCAGGTAGACCTCCCGCTTGCCACCTGCCAGACTGAAGAAAAACACGACCAGCACCGACCAGCCAAGCAACAGCAACAGACGGGCATCACGCTGACGAAACCCCTGGATCCAGCCGCGCCAGGCGCCCAGGTAGGCCAGCGACATCGGAAAGAAGTGCAGCACCAGCACCGGAAGGTAATACCAGAACGGCTGCGCATGGCCTCCCACGGAACCGCTGTAACGCTTGGCGGTCTGCTGCAGCAGGATGTCGTTGACGTAGGCGTCGTACTCTGCCGTGCCCCGTGCATGCGCCACCAGCAGCATGGGCGCCAGCCACAACGCGATCGCCGCCACAAAGGCAAGCGCGCCGCCGGCCCATTGCAGCGCCGACCCTGGCGTGCGGTTCACACCGTCCCAGCCGCGCGCCCGGGCGAAAAACCATGGCAGGATCATCAACAGTGCCAACACGCCGACTCCCTTGGTGATCACGCCCAGACCCGCAGCAAAACAGCCGAACCAGTAGGCGCGCCAGTTCGGCCCCTTGAGCAGATGCAGCAGCAGTCCCCAGTTGGCCAGCGTGATCCACATCATCACCAACGGGTCGATCTGGGCCCGCTTGACCTGGTAGACAAACTGGAACGTGACCAGTACGGCCGCGGCCGCGAGCAGTCCGACCCGGGGATTCCAAAGGCGCCGGCCCAGGTCCCACGTCAGGACCAGCGTCAGCATGCCGGCCAGCAGCGAGGGCAGCAAAAAGGCGATGCGCCAGTTGCCGAACAGCTGGAATGCGGCTGCCTCCATCCACATCAGCATCGGCGGCTTGTCCGAATACAGTTCTGTGCCGCGCTGCGGAAACAACCAATCGCCGGACTCGACCATCTGCTTGGCCACCAGCGTGAAGCGGGGTTAGTCGGATGGCCAGGGATCGCGCAGCCCGATGCCAGCGCCCAGCACCACCAGCGCGATCAGCATCAGCCACCAGAACAGCCGGCGCTCCAACGCGGCGTTGGCGGGTGCAGTGGATGGCAGGGTCGTCACTGTTTCGACTCGCCCGTGTGAACCTGGGCGATCCGGGCCCGGCGCTGCAGCCACATCACGCCCAGGATGTCGACCAGTCCGACCCACAACCGGTTGCCGACACCGTAATGTGACTGCCCGTGCGCGCGGTTGCGGTGCCGCACCGGCACCGACTCCACCGTGCCGCCGGCACGCCGGAACAAAGCCGGCAGGAAGCGGTGCATGTGGTCGAAGTACGGCAGGTCGAGGAAGTCGTCCCGCGCGAACAACTTCAAGCCGCAGCCGGAGTCGGGCGTCGCGTCGCCCAGCAGGACGCTGCGTGTGCGGTTGGCCACCCGCGAGGACAGCCGCCGCAGCCAGGTGTCCAGGCGCTTGGCGCGCCAGCCAGCGACCATGACCGGGCCACCGGCAGCGGCGTGCTGCAGTTCGCGCCAGCGCACCAGCAAGGCCGGGATATCGCCCGGGTTATTTTGTCCGTCGCCGTCGAGCGTGGCAATCATCGGGCCGCGCGCGGCCCGCACCCCGGTTCGCACTGCCGTGCTCTGACCGCAGTTGTCACGGTGCTGCACCACCACAAGCCAGGAATGGGTCCGCGCGTATTCCAGCAAGATGCCTGCCGTGTCGTCGCTGGAGTGGTCATCAACGAATACCGCCTCGAACGAAGCGACATCGGTCAGTGCGGCTTCGATCTCGTCCAGCAGCGAGACGACATTGCCGGATTCGTTGTGCACTGGCACAACCACGGAGATCTGAGGAGCGCTTGGAAGCATGGAAGGGGGCGAGGTCGCGTAACGGCCGGGCATTGTCGCACCGGCGGCGCCACTGGCCCCCATCGGCATGCCGGGAGACCAACGATTCAGTCTCGCAAGCTGCCGTGTCCGGTTTCGACCGCCATGCGCAAAGCCAGGCCGTCATCAACCGCCTTGGCGCGTTCGACGTAGTAGCCGATACCCGGTACGGCGTGCAGGTTGTAGGGGATGTCGGCCTCGGCGCAGTGTTCCAGCACCACCCACAAGGTCGATCCCCGGCCACTGTGGTTCGAATGCCCGCTGGCATCGAAGTTCTGGCACATCAGCCGGGCCTGGGCCCGGCTGATCGGCGCCGGGCGGGTGCCGGGATACTGGCTGGCAGACTGAAGCAACTCCGCGTCCGGGCCTTCGAAACGGCCGGACGTACGAAACTCCTGCACCAGCGCAGGCTCGTCTTCTCGCACGGCCAGTTTGCGCAAGTGTTTTTCACGCACGGGCCGCACCCGGGCCGTCGGCGCCTCGACCTGCGCCGAGCTCATGTAGGCCACGCCGCCGGCAAAAAACCGTGCAAGTGCCTTGTCGCGCGCCTCGTCCTGCGATGCGGCATCGATCAGCTGCATCTGATACTGCTCCTGGACCAGGCGCTCGACGAACACGAAATACCGGCCTGGAACAATCGGGCTCACGCCCACGTCATGTTTGCTCACACCATTCTCCTGGCTGACCCCGGTGGTCCGGGAGTCGGATCCATCCCCCGATTGCGGCGCCATGCCCAGGCCCGCCTGGAATCAAAGTCCGCACAGGTCGTCGACCGGCATCGGCTACGCAGCACCGATGATATGCACCAGTGACCCTGCAATGGGCAGTCGATCGCTTGATTTCCGCTGGCAACGCAGATGAACACTGACCATTTTGGCCACAATGCCGTTTGCAGGGTAACTGACGCTGCGCATCGATTTTGTTGTCGATGCTGCCATGGGCGGCCACCAGTCGCCGGTCGGGCCGGGCCCGGGCACTGCGCAGCGCGCACGAGTCCTGCCTACAATGTTGCGACCCCCAAGCCCCGTGCCACCGGCCAGCGCCGAGCACGGCGCCGTCCCCCACCACCAGAG
>CAZADK010000375.1:0-4947 GCA_964483855.1 uncultured Rhodoferax sp. | reverse complement strand
AACATGTCAGGCCGCTCCCACTTGCGCGTCGGCCACGGAGGATCCCAGGTAGGCTTCCTGCACACGCGCATTGGCCCGCACCGCATCAGGCGTATCGAAAGCCAGCACCTCGCCATACACGACCACCGCGATCTTGTCGGCCAGGCCGAACACCACGCCCATGTCATGTTCCACCGTGAGCAAGGTCTTGCCGACCGTGACCTCCTTGATCAGTTCCGTGAATCGCGCGGTTTCGCTGCGGCTCATGCCGGCCGTCGGTTCGTCGAGCAGAATCACGTCGGCGCCACCGCCAATCGTGATGCCGATCTCCAGCGCGCGTTGTTCGGCGTAGGTCAGGTTCATCGCCAGCACACCGCGTTTGGCACCGAGCCGGATCATGTTCATCAGTTGCTCGGCGCGGTCGTTGGCATCGCGCAGGTTCGTCAGGAAGCGCCAGAAGCTGTACTTGTAGCCCAGGCTCCACAACACGCTGCAGCGCAGGTTCTCGAACACGCTGAGCTTGGGAAAGATGTTGGTGATCTGGAAACTGCGCGACAGGCCCATGCGATTGATCTCATAAGGCTTGAGACCGTCGATGCGTTGGCCGTTCAGGTGCACCTCGCCGCTGCTCGGATGCAGCCGGCCACTGATCAGATTGAACAAGGTCGACTTGCCGGCACCATTGGGGCCGATCACACCGACCCGTTCGCCCTTTTGCACCGTCAGGTCGATGCCGCGGATGATTTCGGTCCGGCCGAAGCTCTTGCGCAGCCCCTTGAGCTCGAGCGCGTTCGTCATGCTGCTCCCCGGCGCTTCATATCGACCTCGATCGCGGCCTGGATCAGGCCCCATCGGTGCACGAAGCCGCGCCGCACCCATTCGAACAGGCCTGCGCCGGCGGCCAGCACCAGCAGGGCCACGAGCCAGTGCACGGGTTTGCCGACATCCAGATTCAGGCCCAGGTAGGTAAACACCGGCCCCTCGGCCTGGTTGAGTTGCAGGTGGTACACCATCTCGACCATCGAGGTGCCGCCCGCGAGCATCAGCGCGGTGGTCGCGGCCAGGCCCAGGTACGACAGTGCCAGCTCGCGCAGGCGCCCGAACATCGCCACCCGCACGTTCATCATGATCAGGCTGGCAATGCCTCCCGGTGCGAACATGACCATCAACAGGAAGATCAGGCCCAGGTACAACAACCAGGCCTGGGTCAACTCGCTGAACAGCACCAGCGCCAGCACCATCAGCACGGCGCCGATGATGGGGCCAAAGAAGAAAGTCGCCCCACCCAGGAAGGTGAACAACAGGTAACCGCCCGAACGGGCGGCTCCCACCACTTCGGCGGTGACGATCTCGAAGTTCAGCGCAGCCAGCCCACCCGCGATACCGGCAAAGAAGCCGGAAATAATGAATGCCAGGTAACGCACACGCTGGGTGTCATAACCGACGAACTCCACGCGCTCGGGGTTGTCGCGCACCGCGTTGAGCATGCCGCCCAGCGGGGTGCGCGTGAAGGCGTACATGGCCGCGACACAGACGAATGTGTAAACGGCGATCAGGTAATACACCTGAATCTGCGGGCCGAACGTGATGCCCCACCAGCCATCGCGCACCATGCGATTGCCCGACACGCCGCCCTCGCCGCCGAAGAACTCGGGAACCATCAGCGACATGGCGAACACCAGTTCACCCAGGCCCAGCGTGATCATCGCAAATGTGGTGCCCGCCTTGCGCGTGGTCACGTAACCGAACAGCACGGCAAAACCCATCCCCGCCAAGCCGCCGGCCAGTGGAACCAGCGCCACCGGCAAGGGCAGATCCCCCTTGGTTGCTGCATTGAGCACGTGGATGGCCACGAACGAACCCAGGCCGGTATAGACCGCATGCCCGAAACTGAGCATGCCCCCCTGACCGAACAACATGTTGTAGGACAGGCAGGCAATGATGGCGATGCCCATCTGCGACAGGATGGTCAGGCCCAGGCCACTGTCGAACACCCAGGGTGCCAGTAACATGACCAGCGCAAACAGACTCCAGACGATCCGGCGCGAACGGTTTGACGAGCTCGCCATGCGTCAGCCCTCCCGTGTTCCGAGCAGGCCCCGGGGCCGGAATATCAGCATCAGCACCAGCAGCAGAAACGGCAGGATGGGCGCCACCTGGGAAAGGGTCATGTTGATGTAGGTGTTGTCGCGCAAACCCTGACTCAGCGACAGACCCAACTGCCCAGCCAGGGTCGCCAATGAATAGTCGAACGCAATGGCGAAGGTCTGGAGCACGCCGATCAGCACCGAGGCCAGGAACGCCCCGGACAACGATCCCATGCCACCGACCACGACCACCACGAAGATGATGGGTCCCACCGTGGCGGCCATGGCCGGCTCGGTCAGGAAGATGCTGCCGCCGATCACGCCAGCCAGCCCTGCCAGTGCGGTACCGGCGCCAAATACCAGCATGAAAACCCGCGGCACGTTGTGCCCGAGTGCTTCGACCATGTGCGGATGGGTCAGCGCGGCCTGAATCACCAGCCCGATCCGGGTGCGGGTGAGCAACAGCCAGACCGAGAACAACATCACAAGCGCCACCAGCATCATGAATCCGCGGGTGGCTGGAAACGGCGAACAAACGACGCGGATCGCGGCGTCGGCCGACTGGCACATTTCCTTGGGGACCGCGCCCAGCATCACGCTCAGGCCGTCGCCGGAGCGGTTGATCAGCGTGAACAACGGGCCACGCAGCGACTCGGGCGGCTTGAATTCCAACGCGATGCGCCCCCAGACAAGTTGCACCAGCTCCAGCATCACATAGGCCAGGCCGAAGGTCAGCAGCAATTCGGCCACGTGGCCGAATTTGTGCACCCGGCGCAGGCAATACCGTTCGAACAAGGCCCCGATGGCACCGACGACCAGCGGCGCGAGCAGCAACGCGGCCCAGAAGCCGGTGAACGAGGCAATCGTGAAACCGACATAGGCGCCGAGCATGTAGAAACTCGCATGCGCAAAGTTGAGCACGCCCATCATGCTGAAGATGAGCGTGAGGCCCGAGCTGAGCATGAACAACAACAGTCCGTAGCTCACGCCATTGAGCATCGAGATGACGAAGAACTCCATGGGGACCGACCTCGCTCAGCACTCCAATACGAGAGATCCGCGGCGCCCGAGCGCCCGGACTTCCCGGCCCACGACCTGCCAGCCGCCAGCTGGCAGGCGCGCGAATCAGCCCGGCCGCTTCATCTGGCAGCTGGTCGGCGTGCTGGAGACGTAGTTTGGGTATTCCTTGAGCGGCGCCAGTGTCATGCCGGTGTTCTCCGGGCTGTAGGGATACTTGGCGCTGGCTTTCTGCCAGACCGTCATGTACAACTTCTGCTGCAACTGGTGATCGGATTTGCGCATCTCGACTTCGCCGTTGAAGCTGTCGAGCTTGAGCCCTTCCATCGCCGCGGCAACCTTGACCGGGTCAGTGGACTTGGCCTTGGCCATTGCCGCACCGAGCATCTCGAAGATGCGGATGGTCGAGCCGGTGTAGAAGTCGTCGTTGTACTTCGTCTTGAACTCCTTCATCCACTTGTCCATCTGGCCACCCATGTTGTAGTGGTTGTAGGCGATCTGGTAGACACGGCCGGCCCCATTGGTACCCATGGCGGTCGGCGTGCCGGTGACGCCGGCGTAGTAGGTGAAGAACTTGCCGTTGTAACCACCCTCGGTCGCCGCCTTGATGAGCAGCGACAGGTCGGAGCCCCAGTTTCCAGTGATCACGGTATCGGCGCCGGAGGCCTTGATCTTGGCGATGTAGGGGGCGAAATCGCGCGTTTGCGCCAGTGGATGCAGGTCTTCGCCGACGATCTGGATGTCGGGCCGCTTGCGCGCCAGGGTCTCCTTGGCGTACTTGGCTACCTGCACGCCGTGCGAATAATTCTGTCCCAGGATGTAGACCTTCTTGATGTCCTTCTCGTCGACCATGAAGCTGGACATCGCCTCCATCTTCATCGACGTGTCGGCGTCGAAGCGAAAGTGCCAGTAGTTGCATTTGGAGTTTGTCAGGTCGGGGTCCACCGCCGAGTCGTTGAGGTAGATGACTTCCTTGCCCGGGTTGCGCTCGTTGTGCTTGGCCACCGCGTCGGACAACGCCAGCGCCACCGACGAACCATTGCCCTGGATGATGTACCGCACGCCGTTGTCGATCGCCGCCTTGAGCGCGTTCAGGCTTTCGGTCGGGCTCAGCTTGTTGTCGATGGTGGAAAACTCGAACTTCACGCCGGCCGGGTTGCCCGCACCGCTGAATTTTTCAGCAAAGAACTTGTAGCCCTTTTCCTGGCTCAGCCCGACCGGGCCGAGCAGCCCCGTCAGCGGGTCGATTCGCACAAGCTTGACCGTCTCGCCCTTTTGGGCGAACACCGTACCGGCACATGCCAGCGCTGCCGCTGCGGCCACACATTTGATGATCGAGATCGTCATTGTCTTAGTCTCCTCTTGTTGATATCACCAGGGCGCGTAAAGCGCCATGGCAGCCAAATCGTTCCTGCCTGAAACACCCGGGGCCAACCCCCGGCCGGACGATACCACGTAAGCGCGGGCGCAGCCTCAAAGCCCCGGCAACTGGTAGTCCTTGAGCTGCTCGCGCAACTTGGTCTTTTGCATCTTGCCGGTGCCGCCCAGCGGGATGGCGTCGACGAACACCACGTCGTCGGGCACCTGCCACTTGGCGATCTTGCCCTCGTAGAACGTGAGCAGGTCCTCGCGCGAGACGTCGGCACCCGGTTTCCGGACAACGGCGATGATCGGGCGCTCATCCCATTTCGGGTGCCGCACGCCGATACAGGCAGCCATCGCGACCGCCGGATGAGCGACCGCGATGTTCTCGAGGTCGATCGAGCTGATCCATTCGCCGCCGGACTTGATGACGTCCTTGCTGCGGTCGGTGATCTGCATGTAGCCATCGGGGTCGATCGTGGCCACGTCGCCGGTCGGGAAC
>CAZADK010000374.1:0-4959 GCA_964483855.1 uncultured Rhodoferax sp. | reverse complement strand
GCAGACTGTGCACTTCCAAACAAAGCCGGGGAACGGGGATGGCACACAACATAGGTCAAATGTTCTATTTTGGCGAGATACCGTGGCACAGGTTTTGGCCTCGCTCCAGCCAATCCACCCGTCGCGCACGCCCAGTCGCCAGGCCGCCGAGCTGAAGCCTCATCGAACTTGGCCCGCAGTCTTGATATGCCAGTGCCGTCATGCACCGTCGGCGACGTTTCGACAGGCTGCTGCTCATCCAGGTTGAACGCCCTGCGCTCCTGCTCGATCAGGGTTCTGGTTGCTGACGCCAGGTGGCAGACGCCCTGCACAAAGACCAAGGCCTCCCTGACATCGGCGACACCGACACCCAAAGACAGCAACTTGGCCTTTGCATGCTCGACCGCATCAGCCAGATCGGTCAGCCGCCGGCGGTGGCCCAATATCATCTGCTTGTTCAACTCGGCAGCCGCCAGAACAACAGTGGTGACGGCTTGTTGACGGTCGTTGACAACTTTGGTGACAGCTTGCTCGATCAGCTTGGCGTTGGTCGCCTTGCGCACCGCTGAGGCCAGATCCTTTTTCCATTCGCATTTCGAGGCCTTGCGTGCGATCGCGGCGTGGTCGCAGCCGTGCTTGGATCCCAACTCGCGCAGGGTCATCTGGGTCGCGCGGTAGTCGCGTTCGACGGCTTCCCAGTCGACGTGACGGCGAATTCTCGGCATGGCGGCGATGCACTGTTCAGTCATGGCCTCGATAGTGCCGCAGGTCCTGGGGCTTGGCGAATGGTTCCGGGGGCAATCGTCTTGACAACCGCCATAGGTTGACCCCGAGTGCTCCCGACCCTGGTATTCCGGGTGTCGCTTTGGAGCCCACTCAGCCAGCCCAATTGGGCCTGCTGCTCGCATAACGCCGTATTCATCTATCAGGCGCCCTTTTTCGAGGGCCAGTCGCCTTGTCGGTTTGCATCTGCCTGTTTTGGTGGTCGCTACGGAACGCCACGGCGCCGGGGTCAACATTGAAGCGCCATCGGTACATGGGTGCGGCCCCGACATTGGCCCATCAGCTATGTCGACGCGCCCGGACGTCAGAATGCAGCGGGACAAATTCTGCTGCGTTCCGATGGTGCTGAACCACCACCCTTTCGGGACTGAAACGCATGACAATTGGCCCTCATCCGTGGCGTCGTGGCGGTTCAGCGCATTGACATTACGAAGTCTGGGCTTTGGCGCTCACGCGAATTGACCCACTCATGCTCATGAAAGTTGACCCACCTGATACTGTCTCTGCGTGGCGATCTTGCTTGTCAGGGCTGAGGGCGCCAAATGCCGCGCCCTCAGCCAATTTCAATCGTGTTTGCTGACCCGAAGACTCTGGGTGCCGCCGTTCGCCTCGTCGCTAGATTGGGCGGCTATATCGGCCGCCGCAAAGATCCCCCGCCTGGCCACGAAGTCATCTGGCGTGGCCAGGCGCAACTCATGACTCTGTGCGAAGGCTTCGCCCTCGGCAAGGACAGTATCGGCTCGACGAATTATGGGTAAACGGCAGGACTAGGGTGAGTAGAAGGTATAGGCCTGACCCAATACTGTTATTCCGTACACCGTGCCGACGGTCTGCGGGCTCCGCAACATGGACGACGCCAGGCGCCGTCTCTTCAAAACCCAGGGACTGGACCAAAGTCTGCGAACTCCGACGAAGCTTGCTTTAGCTAGAGGTATAGGCCTGACCCTGCTGATGCTGCTCACTCTTGACCAGCGTTTCGATGTATCGGCACATCTGACCCCATGCATAATTGTTCGCTTCAATGCACCTCGGCTGCATCTGCTCCAACGACGGTTTGGCTTACAGGACCAGAGCGCTCGTGGACCGGTCTCTTGCCGTTTGCATGTCGCGCCGAACAGGCTGCAAAGGTGCGTTGTCGAATAATGAAGAGGAACTCCGATGATTGATGCTTTCCGCGCATTCAGGCCCCTTGTGTTCGTCGCGCTTCTGGCTCTGACCGGCTGCGGCGAAAAGTCGGACAGTGAGCTGCTTGCGTCTGCGCGCGGATATCTGGACAAGCATGACAACCCAGCTGCCATCATCGAGTTGAAAAACCTTTTGCAACAGAACCCACAGTCCGGCGAAGGTCGCTTTCTGCTGGGCAAGTTGTTATTCGAGACTGGGGGGGGAGCTGAAGCCGAAACCCATCTGGTTCGGGCCCTCGAAGCAAGGCATCCGCAGGATGATGTCTTGCCGCTACTGGCTGCGGTGTTGGTGACGCAAAACAAGTCAACCCAGTTGCTGCAGCAATACGGCAGTTTGGAACTCACGAACGATCTGGCGGCTGCAAGTTTCCAGACCCAGATTGCGACCGCGCACATCATTAACAACGCGCTTGCGAAAGCTGAGGAAGCCGTCGACATCGCCTTGCGGCGCTCACCGGGTTTTCCGCCTGCGTCGCTATTGCGCGCCAGGTTGAAGTTGGCGAACGGCGACCCGGCATCTGCCCTCGCACTGACGAATGAGTTGCTCGCCCGGGCGCCTGACCAAGCAGCCGCATGGGCTTTCAAAGGCGATCTGCTGGCGCAGGCCAACCGTGCCGATACAGCCCCCGCTATCGCCGCCTACAACCGCGCGCTCGACCTGAAACCAGCCCTGGTGCAAGCCAATGTAGCCGCGATGACGCTCTTGGTGGAAAAACACGATTTCGATACAGCGGGCAAACGCTTCGAGCTCATGAGGAAGGCGCTACCCAAGCATCCCGAGACGTTCTATTTTGAGGGAGTGATGGCCTTGAGCAAGGGAGACGCCAAGAAGGTTCGCGACATTGCTGCGGCGTTGCTGCGCGGAGAGCAGCAAGACCCTCGGGTGCTGGTACTCGCGGGGCAGGGCGAAATTCTGCTGAATTCCATGACACAGGCCGAGGCCTTTTTAGCCAAGGCGGTCCAGATGGCGCCAAGTGCTGCACCACCCAGGCGGATGCTGGCGCAGGTCTACCTGAGTCTCGGGCAGGCCGACAAGGCCCTTGTCATGCTCAAGCCCTTGCTGGAAGGCAAGGGGCAGGATGCGGGCCTACTGGCATTGCTCGGGCGAGCCCAGTTGATGTTGGGTGATGCCACATCCGCCGAGCAAAGCTTCGCGCGAGCAATCAAGCTCAAGCCACAAGACAGTCGAATCCGTACTTCGGCAGCGCTTGCCCGGCTGGGCAAAGGCCAAGGCGCCACCGCTATGGCTGAACTCGAGGCTGTAGCAGCCTCCGATGACGGAACTACGGCCGACCTGGCCCTGATCAGCGAACGCATGCGGCGCCAGGAGTTTGATTCCGCCCTCAGGGCTATCGACGTTCTGGCCAAGAAGCAGCCCACCTTGGCACTGCCCGACTTTCTGCGTGCGCGCATCGCGCTGCAGCGGCGCGACGCTGCCGGCGCGCGCAAGGGTTTCGAAGCCGCATTGTCCAAAGACCCGAGCTTCTACCAGGCATTGGCGAACCTGGCGGCGCTGGACCTGGGCGAAGGCAAGCCCGACGCGGCGCGTGCCCGTTTTGAAGCGGAGGTGCAGCGTGAGCCGAACAATGTGAACGCGCACATGGCTCTGGCCCAGATGGCCGCACGCTCGGGGGCCGACAAGGCGGAAGTGGCCAAGCGCATCGAAGCGGCTATCAAGGCGAACTCCGGTGCGCCCGGACCGCGCGCGGCGCTGATCGACCTTTACATGAGCGCCGGCGATATGGCGCTGGCCATGTCGGCTGCGCAGACCGCGATCGCCGCAGTCCCGAACGACCCGGACCTGCTGGATCGCCTGGGCCGTGTCCAACAAGCCAGCGGCGACATCAACCAGGCCATACCCACTTTCAACAAGATGGCCGCTTTGCAGCCAACTTCCGCGCTACCGCACTTGCGCCTGGCCGATGCCTATGCAGCTAGCAAGGACAACGACGCCGCAGCAGCCAGCATCCGCCGCGCGATGAAGGCCGAACCGGGTTCATTGCCAGCGCAGCGCTCAGGCATCGCGCTGTCGATGCGCGAGAAAAAACCGGAGCAGGCTCTGGCCATCGCGCGCACCGTGCAGACCCAGCGGCCCAACGATGGTCTGGGTTACTTGCTCGAGGGCGAGATCGAGTTGGGTCAACAGAATTACGCGCGCGCAATTGTTGCGCTGCAAAAAGCCGTTGAAAAGCCGAATCCAACGGAGGCCGCCCCACGCCTGCATCTGGCGCTACTGGGGGCAAAGAAGGATGCCGAAGCCGATCGGATGGCGAAAAGCTGGGAGAAGGCCCATCCTGATGACATTACGTTTGCGCTCCATTTGGCTGCCACGGCGGCAACACAGGGCAATCCGGGGCTCGCTGAAACCCGCTACCGCCAGGTGCTCAAGCGCCAGCCTGAAAATGTGCTGGCACTTAACAACCTTGCCTATCTGCTGGTCAAGGAGAAAAAACCGGGTGCCGTAGAACTCGCCGAAAAAGCCGTCAAGCTAGCGCCTGAGCAGCCCCTGTTGATGGACACGTTGGCGCTGAGTTATGCGCAGGAAAACCAGCTCGAAAAGGCCGTGACGCTGCAGAGCCGTGTCGTCAAATTGGCGCCAGGCATCTATGACTACCGCCTGAATCTGGCGCGATTGAGAATCCAGGCCGGCGACATCCCGGGTGCCCGGGTCGAATTGTCCACTTTGGTCGCGCTGGGAAAAGCCTATCCCAGCCAGGACGAAGTGGCGAAACTGCTGCAAACCATGGGTAAGTAGCAGGAGTCGACCAACGTGGTATCTGTCGGAATTTGTTACAAAGGTTCACCAGCGTCAACCGTGTTTTTGAAAAAATTCAATGAAATCAATCGTTTGAAAAACTGGCCCCGATATTGCTAATAATCTTCTAACTGCGGCTATTGAGCCTGGCAGTTTCAGGAGGCCCCCACTGAGTGGAGGTCAAAATTCGATGTACGAACCTACTCGCGAGTGCCGAGTTCACCCGGAATTTTGACGTCACGAAGACAATCGAAATAG
>CAZADK010000373.1:4747-4975 GCA_964483855.1 uncultured Rhodoferax sp. | reverse complement strand
GCCTGGTGCATGGCGACGTGGCCTGGGGCGGCAACTGGTTCTTCCTGTGTGATGCCGGGGGCATCGACATCTCGATCGCACATGTCGAGCCGCTGACCGAACATGCCTGGGCGATCCGTCAGGCGCTGGAGGCCGCCGGCGTGACCGGCAGCGACGGCGCCGTGATCGACCATATCGAACTCATGGGCCCGGCCCGGGATCCGGCCAACGACGGGCGCAACTTCGGGG
>CAZADK010000373.1:0-4737 GCA_964483855.1 uncultured Rhodoferax sp. | reverse complement strand
CGCCGACGGCGCACTGGCGCCCGGCGCGACCTGGCGCCAGGAAAGTGTGCTGGGCAGTGTGTTCGAGGCGAGTTACCGCCTGGACGGCGAGCGGCTGATGCCCTCCATCGTCGGTCGCGCCCATGTGTGCGCCGAGACCACGCTGCTGATCGACCCGGCCGACCCCTATGTCTGGGGCATCGCACCGGCCGCATGATGGGTCTCGCATGCGCTTGTGCCCGACCGGTGCACCGACCGAGACCGGGACGATGACCTCCCCGATGGAGCGACCGTGACTATCCGGCTGGACAGCGACACCATCGTGGTCGGCGCCGGCCTGGTCGGTGCGGCCTGTGCGGCGCGGCTGGCACACGCGGGACGCGAGGTGCTGCTGCTCGACATGCAGGCGCCCGGCCTGGGGGCGAGTTTCGGCAACGCCGGCCACGTCGCCACCGAGCAGCTGATCCCGCTGGCCAATCCGCAGGTCATCCGCGACAGCTGGCGTTACCTGGTCGACGTCGACAGCCCGCTGCGGCTGCGCATGGCCTACCTGCTGCCGATCCTGCCATGGCTGACCCGGTTCGTGCTGGCGGCCCGGCCGAGCGCACTGGCGCGGGGTGTTGCCGCGTTGATGGCGTTGCAGCAGACCTCGCGCGACGATCTGCGCGACCTGATGCAGACATGCGGGCTGGGGGCGTTGTTGTCGCTCGATGGGTACCTGCGCGTTTGGGAGACTGACGCCGGTGCGCAGGCGGCCCGGCTTCAGGCGCAAGACGTGGCGCGTTACGGCATCCGCACCGACGTGTTGTCGGCGCAGGCCGTACATGCCGAGGCGCCAGCACTCAGTGCCGACGTGGCCGGCGGCTTGTGTTACCCCGACACCGGACATGTTTCCGATCCGCACGCGGTCTGTACCGGCCTGATCGAGGCGTTGCAACGCTGGTCCGGGCGGGTGCAACGTGCGCGCGTGCTCGGGTTGTACCAGGAGGGCAATGGCCCGGTGCGCCTGACACTGGAGCATGGCCCGGCCCTGCATGCGCGCCAGGCCCTGGTCTGTGCCGGCGCCTGGTCGGGGCCTTTGGCGCGCAGCCTGGGTTACCGGGTTCCGCTCGACACCGAGCGGGGTTATCACATTACCGTGCCCTGGCCGGCCCCGGGGGAACACGGCGCCGGCGCGATTGCGATGCGCCGCCCGATTGCATCGACCGAACGCAGCGTGATCATGACGCCGATGTCGGTCGGCCTGCGCATGACCGGCACGGTGGAGTTCGGCGGCATGCGCCTGCCGCCCGACCCGCGGCGTTACGCGCTGCTGCGCCGGCAGATGCTGGCGCTGTTGCCCGGCATACGAAACGATACGGCCAGCACCTGGATGGGGTTTCGCCCTTCCTTGCCGGACCACTTGCCGGTGCTGGGTGCGGCGCCGCGCCAGCGCGGGGTGTTCTTTGCTTTCGGCCACCAGCACCTGGGTCTGACGCTGTGCGGCGTCACCGCCCGCATCCTGACCGACCTGATGCAGGGCCAGGCCGCCAGCCTGGACCTTGCCGCCTACCGCATCGACCGCTTCTAGGTTTGCCGGCGCCGCCAAGCCCAGCCGTCAACGGTGGTTCCAGGTCAGGAACACACCGAACAGCGCGATCGCGAATGCCAGCAACTGCAGCCCCGTCATGGTTTCACCCAACCCCAGCACGCCCACCAGCGCAGCCGAGATCGGCAGCATCACGGTGAAGATGCCACCCTGGGCCGCCGGCAGGCGCCGTGCACCGGTCATCCACAACCACACCGTTCCGATGCTCGCTGCCAGTGCGTAGAACACCAGCAGCAGCCAGATACCGGGGCCGACTGCGCCGAAGTCGAACCCCAGCGCCAGTACCAGGCCAAATGGCGTCATCAGTACGAAGCCCCACAGGTTGATCAGCGAGGAGATGCGTTTGGGCCCCAGTGCGCCGGTGAGTTTCTTGCCGATCACCGCATAACACCCTTCGCAAATGACGGCGCCGAACACCAGCAGGTTGCCCAGCCAAGCCGTGGGCGAGGTTGGCGCGTCCGCAGCGCCGTGGGGCGCGAAGAGGTCGGCGCGGGCCAGGGCCAGCACCACCAGGCCCAGCACGGCGCAGACTGCGGCAGCCCACATGCGCCGGCTGATTCGTTCTCCCAGGAACAACCAGCTCATCAACGCGATGACGGCCGGAATGCCAGCCAGGATCACGCCAGCCGATACCGCGCTGGTCATGCTGACCCCGTACAACATGCAGATCGAAAACAGGAAGTTGCCGAAAAAGGATTCGAAGAACAACAGCCGCCGGGTCTGCGCCGTCAGCGGTGCCTCACCCGGCGGTTTGCGCAGCCAGGGCAGCATGGCCACGGCGGCGATGCCGAAACGCATCCAGGCCAGCAGGAACACCGGCAACGCCGCCACCAGGGGTTTGGCCAAGGCGACGTAACAGCCGGTCAACACCATGCTCAAGGACAGGCAGCCATAAGCAATCAGATGGCTGGGCAGGGGTCGCATCGCGGATGGCGGGTAGGGCTCGGGGGTCGCCTGTCCGCTTTGCCAGCCGATGGCCGGGGCGCTGGAACAGGCAGAATGCACGGGATTGTCCGTGACAAACCGGCGCTGGCCGTTGCCGCGGCGAACCATATTCTTCGACAAGGAGCCCCATGGCCGTGGGTGATTTCGCATATGCAATGGACGGCAACCGGTTTCTCGCCGCCGGCGCGCTGGATCAGCAGGCATTTGCCGTGGTCGGCATTCCCTTCGATGGCGCGGTGACAAACCGGCCCGGCGCGCGATTCGGGCCATCGGCGATCCGCCGCGCCAGCCTGATGCTATGCGACGGCATCCATCCGCATTTCGGCGTTTCGCCGTTGCCGCATCTGGGCGATGCGCTGGACCTGCGGCTGCCCAACGCGTCGCCGCTGCCGCAGGTCCGTTGCGCGATCACCGCGCAGGCGCTGCGGCTGATGGCGGCGCACCACTGCGTGTTCCTGGGCGGCGATCACTCGGTGACGCTGCCACTGTTGCGCGCAGCGCACCAGCGCCACGGGCCGTTGGCGCTGGTGCATTTCGATGCCCACTGCGACACCTGGCAAGATCATTTTGGCGAGCCTTCGGGCCACGGCACCTGGACCCGCGAGGCGATCGTCGAGGGCCTGGTCAGCGCGCCGCACGTGGTGCAGATCGGGCTGCGTTCGTCTGGCGAACGCGCGGCGCGGGAGTTCGTGTCGGACCAGGGCGGCCTGATCTTCACCGCCCGTTCCTTGCGCGGCAAGGACGGCGAGCAGCTCGGCGCCATCGTCGGGCAGATCCGCGAACGCCTGGGCGATCGGCCGTGTTACCTGACGCTGGACATCGACTGCCTGGACCCGGCATTCGCCCCGGGCACCGGTACGCCGGAGCCCGGGGGCATGACCAGCTCCCAGGTCATGACGTTGCTGGAGGAACTCAGTGGGCTGAACATGGTCGGAATGGACTGTGTCGAGGTCGCTCCAGCGTACGACCATGCCGAGTTGAGCAGCCAGGCAGCGGCCGCTTTTGTCTGGACCTACTTGTCTGGCCAGGTGGCCAAACGCCCGGATGCGGGGACCGTGCAACTGGAAGGCTGAACATGGCCTTGTGGAATACCGCGATCCTGGCGTCCGATACACAACTGAACCAGCGCAGCTACTACGAGGCTGGCGTCAGCCGAGTACCCGAGCCACACCTGCAGGAATCCATCGACGCCGACGTGCTGGTGGTGGGCGGCGGTTTTGCCGGCCTGTCGGCGGCAATCGAGCTGGCGCGCGGCGGCTTGCAGGTCGTGTTGCTGGAGGCGGACCGGATCTGCAGCGGCGCGTCCGGGCGCAACGGGGGTCAGGCGATCGTCGGTTTTGCCAGCGGCCAGCAGGCCTTCGAGGCCCAGCTCGGCAAGGCCGATGCACGGCGCGCCTGGGACATGTCGCTGGAGGCGCTGGACCTGATCGACAGCCGGATCGCGGAGTTCGGTATCGATTGCGACCGGCGCCGGGGTTACCTGTATGTGGCCGATTCGCCGCGCAAGGCCCGCGCGCTGGAACAGGAGATGCGGCGCAACGAACGTGACTACGGCCTGCCATACGAGATGGTGCACGGCAATGCGGTGCGATCCTGTATCGGCAGCGCGCGGTATTGCGCCGCAGCCTACGAGGACCGCAGCGGCCATCTGCACCCGCTCAAGTACGGGCTGGGACTGGCACGCGCTGCCCGGCAACTGGGCGTGCGCATCTTCGAGCACTCGGCGGTACGCCGCCTGCTGCGCGGCGCACGGCTGCGCGCCGTCTGCGAACAGGGCCAGGTGCGGGCCCGGTTCGCGCTGCTCGCGGGCAACTGTGCGCTTGCCGAATACGGCCCGGGTGTCGCGGCCGAGATCCGGCCGCGGATCATGCCGGTGGGCACCTATATGGTGGCCACGGCGCCCCTGTCGGCGGCGCAATGCGCGCAGCTGATTGCCCGCGATGCGGCGGTCTGCGACAACAATTTTGCGCTCGACTATTTCCGCTGCAGCGCCGACCACCGGCTGCTGTTCGGGGGCCGCGTCAGCTACACGACGATGACGCCGCGCAACCTGGAGGCGTCGATGCGCCAGCGGATGCTCAGGGTATTCCCGGAGCTGGCGCGGGTTCCGGTGCAGTTTGTCTGGGGCGGTTTTGTCGATATCAGCATGAATCGCATGCCCGATTTCGGGCGCCTGGGCGACAACCTGTTTTACCTGCAAGGGTTCAGCGGCCCTGGTGTCGCGC
>CAZADK010000372.1:0-4983 GCA_964483855.1 uncultured Rhodoferax sp. | reverse complement strand
CACCAGCACTGTTGTATTGCTGCCCGACGCTGACGGCCGCACTGGCGCCGTCGATTTGCGCACCGAGGCGGCCAGCCAGTCGCTCGACACCCCCTTTGCCAGCGCCACCAGCACGAGCTTTGGCTCCTTCGTCACCCGCACCGAAAATGCAGAGGCCGTGCGCCAGCGTTATGCGCAGACACTGGCTGCACGTCCCAACATGCCGGTGTCCTTCGTGCTGCAGTTCGAATTCGGCTCGTCGCAAGACGTCACGCCCGCGTTCCAGCCGGTGCTGCAGCAATTGCTGGCGGCGCTGGCCGGCTACCCTGCGCCCGACATCACGGTCATTGGCCACACCGATCGCGTCGGCAGCCTGCCGGATAATGACCGCCTGTCGTTGCAACGCGCGCAGACCGTGCGCGACCTGCTGATCCAGGCCGGCGTGGATCCGTCAATGATCACGATAGCCGGCCGCGGCGAGCGCGAACCCGCCGTGCCCACGGCCGACGAGATCGCGCAGGCGGAAAACCGGCGCGTCGAGATCAACCTGCGCTGAGAGCACCGGCTCGTGTGCCGGTCCCGTATCAGCGCGCGATGGCGCCGGCTGGGCCAAACCAGTGCACCACCAGGATGGCGAGGTCATCCGAGGCCTCCGCTCCGGCGACGAAACGTCCCACGTCCTGGCGCAGGGTCTGCACGATGGTGTCCGCCCCGCCCTCGCCGGCCTGCGCCAGCGCCTGGCGCAGGCGTGCATTGCCGTACAACTCCCCCGCCGCATTGGCTGCCTCGGTAATGCCATCGGTGACCATGCACAAGCGCTCGCCTGGCGCCAGCCGCAGGCGCTGCACCGTGTAGGTGAAATCGTCGAGCACGCACAGGGGCGGTCCGCCTGCGCCCGGCGCCGCCACGGCCAGCTGCGGCGCTTGCCGCTCGCGCATGCGCCATGGCGCATCATGGCCGGCGTTGACCAGTTCCAGTTCGCCGGTGGTGACGTCCAGCACTCCGAGCAGCATGGTCACGAACAGGGTTTCGACATTGCCGCTGGACAAGTCCTGGTTGGCCGCCGACACGATCTCCGACGGCCCGCCCGGCAAACGCGTCGCGAAACTGCGTGACAACGTCCGGGTGACGGCCATGAACAGGCTGGCCGGAACACCCTTGCCCGACACGTCACCGATCAGGAAACACAGCCGCCGGTCATCGATCATGAAGAAGTCGAACAGATCCCCGCCCACTTCGCGCGCCGGCTCGATCAGCGCGCTGACCGCGAAGCGCTTCTCGCCTGGAAACGCGGTGCCGGCATCGGGCAGGGAGCCGAGCTGGATCCGGCGCGCCGCCTCCATCTCGCCAGCCACGCGTGCCGCCTCCTCCCGCAGCGCGTGTTCGGCCGCCGCCAGGCGCCGGTTGTCGCGCTGGACCTCGAGTGTCGAGCTCGAGATCAGGCTGGCCAGCAATGCGGCGAAAGCCACCGACATGCCGGCACCGTCGAACAACCAGCCCTGCGCGTCGAACAACCAGAAACCTGCCGCCACCAGCGCGGCGCAGATCAGCACGACCCACCACCCCACGCGACGCGGCCGGCGCTGGCCGCTGGCGTCGAGTCGAGCCAGCGCCGGGGGCACCAGCACAATCATCAGCAGGCCCAGCCCGAGCAACAGCGCGAATTCGACCTGCACCATCCACCACGGCCGCAACAACATGCGGCCATCGAGCAGGCTCTCGAGCAACTGCGCCTGGATCTCGATGCCGGCCACGCTCTCGCCCAGCGGCGTCACGCGCCGGTCATTCAGGCCCGAGCCGGTCAGGCCGATCAGCACCAGTTTGCTCTGCAAGGCATCGGCGGCAACCCGGCCCGCCAGCAGGTCGACCGCGGAGATGTTGCGTGATTGCGCTCCCTGGGCCTCGGGCGCGAAATGGAGCCAGACGTCGCCGCCGGCCTGCGTTTGCACTGTCAAATCGGCCACGGACAACGCGCGCACGCCGTGCCGGTCCACGACGATATCGATCGCCGGGCTCGCGGTGGCCACCCGCAGCATCTCCATGGCCAGCGAAGGCGCCGGCACCTGCCCCACCGCAGAGGCCAGCGGTATGCGCCGCACGACCGCCTCGTCACGCACTGACACCAGGGCCTGTCCTCGTGCGGCCGACTGCAGCTGCGGCAGGCTGGCCAGCACGTAGGGGTATCGATCCAGGTACAACAAGGCGTCGTCGCCACGCAGCCGCATCGGTGCAATCTGCAGACCCTCCGAGGTGCTGAAGGTCGCAAAGTTGAAGCCCGCAGCGCCCAGTACCGTCGGTGCGCTGCGCAGGGCCTGCGCCAGCCGGGCATCGTGCGGCGGCAGGCGTCGCAGCGCATCGGCCAACACGGACTGTTCGGCCGGCAACCGGTCGGCCACCCGTTCGGGCGAGGTCTGGTCGGCCTCGGGCATGTAGATGTCCAGTCCGATGGCGGCCGGCTGGTATCGCGCGACCGCATCGATCAGGTCGGCCAGCTGACTGCGGGGCCAGGGCCACTGGCCGATGGCCTTGAGGCTGTTCTCGTCGATTCCGACCAGCGCCACCGTCTGCGCCTGGCGCAGCCGAGGCATGGCGCGCTGGTAGGCATCGAACAGCAATTGCTGCACGCCGGCTGCCGGCCGGCCCAGCGCATGCAACCAGGCATCGAGGCCGGAGCCCGAACGCTGACCCGGCGCGGGCACGGCATGGGCCCCGATCAGCAGTGCAAAAAGCAGCAACAGCAACAGCGCCGCGACGCGCCCGCGCCGATACAGGAAGATACGGCCGAACCACGCATCCGCTTCGCCATGGCCTCCGGAGCGGGCGTCGTCCGGCACGCCGCGACTCACAGGCTCAGCTCGAGACCGTCATAGGCCGACAGCACCTCCAGCTCATGACCGTCGCGCGTGATCTGCTCGAAGCGCCGCGTCTCGTCGAGGATCTGCGCGATCTGGCTGTCGGAGTAGGCAGGCTCGTGGTGGAACATCACCAGCCGCTTGACGCGCGCCGCCTGGCACAACTCCACACCGACGATGTTGCTTGAATGGCCCCAGTCCGCCTTGACCGATATCGCGTCGGCCAGCGAATACATCGCGTCGAAGACCACCACGTCGGCCTGGTCGAAGAAGGCGATGAAACCCGCGCGCTCGTCCTCGTCCTCGAGCCGATGTTCGGAGTCCGTCGAGTAGACCAGGGACTTGCCAGCGCGTTCGAACCGCCAGCCATAGGAATCTCCCGAATGGCGTTGCGCATGGGCGACGACACGGGTGCCGTCGACCTCGAATGGCGCACCCGGAGTCGCGACATGGAACTCGAACTGCGCGGAAAATTGTTCGAAACGCACCGGAAAGGACGGTTCGTCCTGCTGGCGGCGCAACGCAAACTCGGCATGCGGGTGGCAGGTGTGGACCACAATGCGGTTGCCCGGGATGTAGACCGGGGTGAAGAACGGCAGGCCCATGATGTGGTCCCAGTGCAGGTGCGACAGGAACACATGGTAGGTCTGGGGCGCCTGAGGGCCGAACCGCGTCAGCATCTGCTGGCCCAGCGCGCGCACGCCGGTGCCCAGGTCGAGCACGATATGCTCCGCTGAGCCGGTCTCGATCTGCAGGCAGGATGAATGCCCGCCGAAGGTGCCAGCGACATCGAAGCCCAGCCCGGCGACATAGGCGTCAATCGCGGTCGGGTCAGCGAGATCGACCGCCACGGCTCCCTGCAGCGCGCGCACGATCTTGGCCCGCACATCGGGCGCGGTCAGAGATACCGGGATCGAGCCGCGCGTGCCCCAGCAAATCAGTTTCATGGACCCAGCTCGGCTGCCGCGGCGGCTACGTCGGGAAAAACCGACAACACCATGTTGAAATGGCTGACCTGAAATACCTCGGTGACGATCGGCGTCAGCGCGGCAATCGCAATGCGCCCCTGCTGGGTCTTGACCTGTTTGGCTGCCAGCAGCAAGACGCGCAGACCCACGCTGCTGACATAAACGACGCCAGAAAAATCCAGCACCAGCGGCGAACCCGTGGGGGTACAGGGCAGCAGGTGCGGGGCCAGCGCGGCCTCGAAATCCTTGGCCTGAGAATGGTCCAGCCGCCCGCGCACCCGGAGCACGCGGGTCGCGCCCACATTGCCAGTCGACACTTCCATGCAATCCTCGCGCTGTTGGAACCGACTTGCAGTATAGCCACGCCATGCACGGGCGAGGGCTGGCAATCGGGGGCTGCGGTCTGGTCGCGCCGCGGTTTATAGTTCAAGCCTGTTCACTCGCATGCGACCGACACCATGAAGACCAAAGCCGCCGTTGCGTGGAAAGCTGCCACCCCCTTGACCATCGAAACCGTTGACCTGCAAGGCCCGAAATTCGGGGAAGTGCTGGTCGAGATCAAGGCCACCGGCATCTGCCACACCGACTACTACACGCTGTCCGGTGCCGATCCGGAAGGCCTGTTCCCTGCGATCCTCGGCCACGAGGGCGCCGGCATCGTGGTCGATGTCGGCCCGGGTGTGACCGGTCTGAAGAAGGGGGACCATGTCATCCCCCTGTACACGCCGGAATGCCGCCAGTGCAAGTTCTGCCTGTCGCGCAAGACCAACCTGTGCCAGCTGATCCGCGGCACCCAGGGCAAGGGTCTGATGCCCGATGCCAGCAGCCGCTTCAGCCTGGACGGCAAGCCCATCCTTCACTACATGGGTACCTCGACCTTCAGCAACTACACCGTTGTGCCCGAGATCGCGCTGGCCAAGGTCCGCGAGGACGCGCCGTTCGACAAGGTCTGCTACATCGGTTGTGGCGTGACCACCGGCATCGGCGCGGTGTTGTTCACGGCCAAGGTCGAGGCCGGCGCCAACGTCGTCGTGTTCGGTCTCGGTGGTATCGGGCTGAACGTGATCCAGGGCGCGAAGATGGTGGGCGCCGACAAGATCATCGGTGTGGATATCAACCCCGCACGGGAGTCGATGGCGCGCCAGTTCGGCATGACCCACTTCATCAACCCCAAAGATCTGGAG
>CAZADK010000371.1:0-5023 GCA_964483855.1 uncultured Rhodoferax sp. | reverse complement strand
TTCGCCGAGTTGCCCGTGCTCGCGCAGTCCAGCGACACCTTCGACACCACCCGTTACCGCGCCGCGCCGGATGACTGGGAACTGGTGGTGACCGATATCGTCGGCTCGACGCCACTGGTGGCGGCCGGCAAGCACAAGACCGTGAACTTCGTCGCGGCCATGGCCATCGCAGCCCTGAAGAATCTGTGCGCGCCGACGCGGCTGCCGTTCCTGTTCGGTGGCGACGGATCGGTGGTGATGGTTCCGCCGGTCCATGCGCAGGCCGCGCGCCAGGTGCTGGCCCGGGTGCGCGGATTTGCCGCGCGTGAGTTGGACATGCAGCTGCGCATCGGCATCTGTCCGGTGGCGGTGCTGCGGCAATTCGGTGGTGAGGTGCGCGTGGGCCGTTTCGAACCGACGCCCGGCAACAGTTTCGGCGTGTTCCAGGGCGGCGGCGTCGGTCTGCTCGAGAGCGCGATGCGCGGGCGGGCCGACGCTGCGTTGATGGCCCTTGCAGCCGTGCCCGAGGCGCTGGACGATGGCGAGCCGGTCGATCTCGCCGGCTTGTCGTGCCGCTGGAATCCATTGCAGTCCGGACGCGGGCGCATGTTGACCTTGATCATCCATGGGGCGTCGGACGCCGGCGGCGTGCATGCCGAGGTGATGCGCCTGGCGCGCCAGGGCGGCTCGGCAGCGCCGGTGCGCGCTGACACCTTGTCGGCGGGCTGGCCACCCAAGGGGTTGATGCTGGAGGCGCAGGCCAGCCGGCGCGGCGGCCTGCTGTGGACGGCCGTGCTGCGGGTGCTGGCGGAGACCTTGCTGGCTCGGGTGATCTTCTGGTTTGGCAAGCCGGTCGGTGGTCTGGACCCCCGGCAATACACCTTGGATGTCGCGAGCAACACTGATTTCTGCAAGCATGACGACACGGTCAGTTTCGTCATCGATTGCCCGCAGGACTGCATCGCATCCATCAAGGCCTACCTGGACCGGCTGATGGCCGAGGGCCGCTTGCGTTATGGCATGAACGTGTCGCAGACCGCGCTGATGACCTGCCTTGTCACCAATGCGGCCGGTGGCCTGCATGTGCACTTCGTCGACGGTGGCGACGGTGGATACACGAGCGCCGCCAGGACGATGAAAGCGCAACCGGCGTCCTAGCCAAAGGGTTGGCGAGCCAGGTCCGGCGTGGCGACAGCCGCGCTGACAACCCGCCGGGCGACCGGTTGCGGTTTCGGTGGCCGAAACGACACGGCTCTTTTCCGATGGCAGTCGAACTGCTAGCATGTTTGCGGACAGGTGCGCCGGGGCTTGATCGTTCCGGCGATGGACTCAACTGATTCACGAGGAAGACAAGCCATGCTGAACCGTCGCACGCTCCTGCAAGCCGGCACCACGTTATCGTCCCTGGCCCTTCCCGCAGCCGGCTGGACCCAGGCCAAGCCGGACAAGCTCACCATCGTGTGCCATCGGGTGCACCGCTCGGTGCTCACCGGCGACAAGGGCGGTGACGCAACGGCCGAGTGGTCCAAGCGCCATGGCATCGGCATCGAGTGGGTCACGCTCGATACCGGCCCGTTGCATGAGCGGTTGTTCCGCGAAGCCAGCCTGTCGTCGACATCGGTCGACCTGGCGTTCCTGCTCAATACCCGCGCCACTCCCAATGTCGCCAACCTGCTCGAGCCGCTCGACGCCCTGATGAAGGCCGACGCGCTCGAGGACCCCACCGACATGTTCCCCGGCCTGGTGGCGGCGATGAAGTTCGGCGGCAAGTCCTATGCGGTGCCACACCGGCACGCGACGACCGGGTTCCACTACAACGAGGCCATCTTCAAGGAAAAGGGGGTTCCGATCCCGAAGACCTTCGAGGACGTGATCGACGCGGCGAAGAAGCTGACCTTCACCCGTGCCGACGGCAGCCAGGTGTTCGGTTTCCTGATCGAAGGCGACAACTATCCAAACGTGATCGACATGGCGCGCGCCTACAACGGCGACTTCATCACCAACGACTTCAAGCTGGGCGTCAACGAGCCTGCGATGCTGCGCGCGGTGCAGACCATGCGCGATTTTTACGCCGCCGGCGTGATACCGCGCAACTGGACCGCGATCAAGGGCGAGGAGGTCAACACCTGGATGCAGACCGGGCGCGTCGCGATGACGATCACCTCGTTCGGTCGCACTCAGTTCTACAACGACAAGGAGAAATCGAAACACCCGGGCGACATCAAGGTGATGGCGCTGCCGGCCGCGCGCGACCTGAAGGCGAAGTTTCCCGATGCGGCGCCGGCCAAGACCGAGTTCTGGTCCATGTGTATACCCCGCAACGCGCGCAACAAGCCCATTGCCTGGAGCCTGATCAAGGAGTTGTCGTCCAAGCAGAACACCGTGAAAGCTGCGCTCAACGGCAACGGCCCGGTGCGTGCTTCCGCCTACAAGGACGCCGAGTTCGCATCGCGGATGCCTTATGCCGCGGCCGAGGCGGCGACGCTCAAGGTGGCGCGGGTGCCGATTCCGGCGTTCGACAATGCCGCCAAGGCGGGCGATATCTTCGTCGAGGAGTTGCAGGCCGCGGTGCTCGGGCGCAAGGGCGTGGCACTGGCCATGGACGACGTGGCAAGACGGGTCAAGCCTTTGTTGCCGTGAGCCAAACCCAGAGCCTGACGGCCGGGTTGCCGCGGGTGCGGCTGGCGCAGCTGCCGACGCCGCTGGAGAGCGCCGCGCGGCTGTCCGCGCAGGTGGGCGGGCCGCCGGTCTGGATCAAGCGCGAAGACCTCAGCGGTCTGGCGTTGGGCGGCAACAAGGCGCGCCAACTCGAGTTCCTGATGGCCGACGTCTTGGCCAAGGGCGCGCAGGCCGTGGTGACCACGGCCGCGGTGCAGTCCAATTTCTGCCGCGCCTGTGCAGCGGCCGGTGCGATTCTCGGGCTGCATGTCGGCCTGCTGTTGCGCGGCACCGGATCCGAGGAGATGCAGGGTAACTACCTGCTCGATCGCCTGTTCGGCGCCGAGGTGCGTTTCATCGATACCCACGATCCCTATGATCCGGCAGTCGCGCCGGCGCTGGAGCAGTTTGTGGCCGATCTGCAAGCGCGCAACCTGCGCACGCAGGTGCTGCACTTGCCGGGAAAAACCGGCACGCTCGGTGCGGCCGCCATGGTCGATACCGGCCAGGAACTGGCGCGGCAGTTTGCCGAGCAGGGTATTACGCCGCAGGCGCTGTTCCTGGCCGCCGGCTCGGGTTTGACCGTGGCCGGCATCGCGCTGGCGTTCAAGGCGCTGGGGGTGGCAACCCGGGTCGTCGGCATCTCGGTGCAACGACCGGCGCACTTCATTGCGCCACTGATTGTCGAGCGCGCCAATGCCGCGGCCCAGCTGCTGGGCCTGCCGGTGCGGCTGGACGCGTCCGACATCGACATCGACGACCGCCATCTCGGCGACGGATATGGCCGGGCGTCGTCGGCCGGACTGGATGCCATGCGGCTGGCCGGCCATACGCAGGGTATCGTGCTCGATCCGGTCTACACCGGCAAGGCCATGGCCGGCATGCTGGCGCAACTGCGCGAGGGCCGGTTCGGCTCGGATGCTCCAGTGGTGTTTTTCCATTCGGGTGGTGCGCCCGGGCTGTTTGCGCAGGCATCGCAATTCGGGGCGCTGGCATGACGACACGCTCCAGGAGCGCCAGTCCAACGACGCCGCGAACGCCGTCCGGTCGTGGGGCCGCGGGTGGCGCTTGGCCGCTCCTGGCTGCGCCAGCGCTGACGATCAGCGCCATTCAGGCGATCCCGCTGACCGCGCAGATGCAGGCCGGCACCCGCACCTCGCAGGCGGTATACGACACGGTGTCGATCGTACTGGTTGAACTGCGCACCACCGACGGCATCGTCGGTTACGGGGAATGCCTGGGGCGCTTCGGAGCAAGCGCGTATGCCGATTTCATCAACACGGTGCTGGCCCCGCTGTTGCTCGGGCACAGCGCGTTCGACATCCGTCGGCACTGGCTTCGCATGCGCGGCGCGTTGAGCGGTCGCGCCGGCGGCATCCTGGTCGAGGCGATTGCCGGCGTCGACATCGCCTTGTGGGACGTGGTCGGCAAGGCGCTGGGGCAGCCGGTGCACCGGCTGCTCGGCGGCATGGGGCGCGCGGTGGTGGACTGTTATGCCTCGTCGATCAACTGGGCTGACGTACCGACGATGCAGGCGCAGACCCGCGCCGTGATGGCGATGGGTTTCAAGGCCGTCAAGGTCAAGCTGGGCCAGCCGGTGGAGCGGGCGATCGCGGCAGCCGGCGCGGTGCGGGCGGTGGCCGGTGACGACATGCGGCTGGGTGTGGACGCGAACTGGGCCTATACGCTGGACGAGGCGGTGCGGGTCGGACACGCGCTGCATGACCTGGGCTACTGGTTCTTCGAGGAGCCGATCGTGCCCGAGGACGTTGCCGGATATGCGCACCTGCGGCGCTGCCTGCCGATCATGCTGGCCGCGGGCGAGAGCGACTATACCGTCGCGCATGCCGCGGAGCTGGTCCGGGACCGGCTGGTCGGTATCATCCAGCCCGATGTGGCGCGCGCCGGCGGCATCAGCGAGACGCGCGACATCGCCACGCTGGCGCAGGCATTTCACGTCGGTTATGCGCCGCATGTGGGCTGGTCCGGCGCGGTGTGTGTGGCGGCCAGCCTGCAACTGGCAGCGGCGATGCCGGCCTTTACCAGCTTCGAGTGCATGTTCATCGGCAACCCGCTGCGCGATGCATTGGCAAACGAGCCCGTCGGTGCCGTGGCGCAACTGTCGGACGGGCAGTTGCCGGTGCCTTCCGGCCCCGGTCTGGGCATCACGATCAACCTGGATGCGGTAGAGCGTTACCGTGTCGACCGGTGAAGCCTTCCGCACGCGACTGGGGGCTGGTGTTCCCGGCCCAGGCGCTGTTGACCGTGCTGTTGTTCCTGCCCTCGTTGTATGTGTTCTGGCTCAGCCTGACGAAGTCGACATATGGCCAAAGCCCGGTCTGGGTCGGACTGGGCAATTACGCCACCGTGTTGTCCGATCCGTATT
>CAZADK010000370.1:0-5058 GCA_964483855.1 uncultured Rhodoferax sp. | reverse complement strand
TCACCAAACTGATGGGCAAGGGCGAGGCTGCCGCGCGGCGCGAGCTGATGGAGTTGCACGGCGATACGGTGGAGGTCGACGTCTGATGCTGGCCCCGTGGCTTCTTGGCTGTTTGCGAAGGCTTGCGGCACGCGGCCCGGCCTTGGTGCTGGGCGTGGCCGGCATGCTGCTGGGCGGCACGGCGCAGGCCAGGGCCGACGTCTGGGGTTTCGTCGATACGCAGGGGGTGGTGCATTTCGCGACCGAGCAGGTCGATGCCCGCTACGAATTGTTCTTTCGTAGCGCCGAAACCTTCGACACACGGCTCGATCCGCCAGCGCCCGAGCGATCGGCCACGCCGCAGGGCGCCTCCGAATCGTTGCCGGCACTACCACCTCTACCACCGCCACCACCAGCCAGGCTGCTGGCATTTTTCGACAACTCGCCGACCTACAAGTCGGTGCGGCAGATCCTGCAGGATGCGTCGAATGACCACAACATCGACTACGAACTGCTGCAGGCGCTGATCGTCACCGAATCGGGTTTCAACACCAGCGCGGTGTCGCCCAAGGGCGCGATCGGCCTGATGCAGCTGATGCCCGATACCGCGCGCCGGTATGGTGTCAATACTGACCGGCACGGCGCGCTCGAGCGCAAGCTGACCGACCCGCGCATCAACATCCGTGCCGGCGTGCGGTACCTGCGCGACCTGATCAACATGTTCCCGGGCGAACTCGAACTGGCGCTGGCCGCGTACAACGCCGGTGAAGGCGCGGTCATGCGCGCCGGCAACCGGATTCCGAACTACAAGGAAACGCAGAACTACGTGAAGAACGTGATGGCGCTGTACGCCGGGCTCAAGCCGCCAGCGCCGCCGCCGCCGGCGGCGGCGGCACCGGAGTCGCGTTATCCGCATTCACGGGTTCGCCCGGCGATCCGCGGCGGTGCACTCAACCGCGGCAATCTGCCGGCGCAGATTCCTGCGGTTCCGCTGCTGTCCAACGGCACGCCGGCCGCCTCCAACTGAATTCCAGCCCCAGCCGCCTGGAGGCCGTGGGCATCCGGGGGTGTGCGTGGCCTTGACCCAGTGCACCACCATGACTGACCAAACCACTCTCGACCTTTTGCCTGCCGCCGAGCCCGACGGCGACGACAACCTGAATCTGGCCAACTATGCGCAGCGCGCCTATCTGGAATATGCGCTGAGCGTCGTCAAGGGCCGCGCATTGCCCGATGTCTGCGACGGTCAAAAGCCGGTGCAGCGTCGCATTCTGTATTCGATGCAGCGCATGGGCCTGGGTTTTGGCGGCCCGAACGGCAACACTGGCGCACGGCCGGTGAAGTCGGCGCGGGTGGTCGGCGATGTGCTGGGCCGTTTCCACCCGCACGGCGACCAGGCTGCCTACGACGCGCTGGTGCGCATGGCGCAGAATTTCTCGCAGCGATATCCGCTGATCGATGGCCAGGGGAACTTCGGCAGCCGCGACGGCGACGGCGCCGCGGCGATGCGTTACACCGAGGCCCGGCTGGCCCGTATCACCAACCTGCTGCTCGACGAAATCGACGAAGGCACGGTCGATTTCATTCCCAACTACGACGGCTCGACCGAGGAGCCCGCACAACTGGCCGCGCGACTGCCGTTCGCGTTGCTCAACGGCGCCAGTGGTATTGCCGTCGGCATGGCGACCGAGATCCCGAGCCACAACCTGCGCGAGATTGCCGCTGCCAGCGTGGCGCTGATCCGCAATCCGAACCTGCCCGACGACGAATTGATGACCCTCGTGCCGGGGCCGGACTATCCCGGCGGCGGGCAGATCATCAGCAGTGCAGGCGACATCCTTGAGGCCTATCGCAGCGGGCGCGGCTCGCTCAAGGTGCGCGCACGCTGGACCATCGAGGAGTTGGCGCGCGGTCAGTGGCAACTCATCGTCAACGAATTGCCGCCCAACGTCAGCACGCAGCGTGTGCTCGAGGAGATCGAGGAACTCACCAACCCCAAGATCCGTGCCGGCAAGAAGGCCTTGTCGCAAGAGCAGACCCAGCTCAAGGCCAGCGTGCTGGCGGTGCTCGACGGAGTGCGAGACGAGTCAAACAAGGATGCCGCGGTGCGGCTGGTGCTCGAACCCAAGACCAGCCGTATCTCGCAGCAGGAGCTGATCCACACGTTGCTGGCGCACACCAGCCTGGAGACCTCGGCGCCGATCAACCTGACCATGATCGGACTGGACCGGCGGCCGACGCCGAAATCGCTGCGCCAGATGCTGCTGGAATGGATCGCGTTTCGCCAGCAGACCATCGAGCGCCGCTCGCGGCATCGGCTGGCCAAGGTGCTCGATCGTATCCACATCCTCGAGGGCCGGCAGCTGGTGCTGCTCAACATCGACGAGGTGATCGCGATCATCCGCCGGTCCGACGAGCCGCGCCAGGCGTTGATGGACCGGTTTGCATTGTCCGAACGCCAGGCCGAGGACATCCTGGAGATTCGGCTGCGCCAGCTGGCGCGGCTCGAGGCGATCAAGATCGAGCAGGAGCTCAAGGGCCTGCGCGAGGACCAGAAGAAACTCGAGGAGATCCTGGGCAGCCCCGCCACGCTGCGCCGGTTGATGGTGCGCGAGATCGAGCAGGACGCCAAGACCTTCGGCGACGAGCGCCGTACGCTGATCCAGGCCGAGAAACGCGCCGTGCTCGAAGTCAAGGTGGTGGACGAGCCCATCACGGTGGTCGTCAGCAACAAGGGCTGGGTGCGGGTGCGCAGCGGTCACGGCCATGATCCGGCCGTGTTCACGTTCAAGGCCGGCGACGACCTGCACGGCACCTACGAGTGCCGCTCCATCGACACGCTGTTGGTGTTCGGCAACCGGGGCCGGGTCTATTCGGTTGCGGTGTCCAGCCTGCCGGGCTCGCGTGGCGACGGGCAGCCGGTCACGACCCTGATCGACCTGGAGCCCGGCACGCAGCTGGCGTATTTCCTCGCCGGGCCAGCCGCCGCGACGCTGCTGCTCAGCGGCTCGGGCGGATACGGCTTCATCGCGTCGATCGAGAACATGACGTCGCGGCTCAAGGCCGGCAAGACCTTCATCAGCTGCGCCGACGGCGAGACGGTCAATGCGCCCTCACCGGTGGCGGGGCTGGTTGGCAGCACCCCGATGCCACCAGCCACCCACGTGGCCTGCGCGTCCGCCGGTGGACGTATCCTGACCTTCCCGATCGAGCAGATCAACACCATGGCCAGTGGCGGGCGCGGCCTCAAGCTGATCGACCTCGAGGCCAAGGACACGCTGGCTGGTGCAGCTGCCTACACCCGCAGCGTGCGTATCGCGGGCGTGGGGCGCGGTGGCAAGGCGCGTGACGAGACCCTGGAGATCCGCAGCCTGAACAACGCGATGGCCGGGCGCAGCCGCAAGGGCAAGGCGGCCGACCTGGGCTTCAAGCCGGCCAGCGTGACACGGGTGTTGTAGCTGCTTTGCTGTAGCCAGGCCCGCTTGGCATGGGGCGTTGTTGGCCCTGCGACGGCCAACGACATCCCTCGATCAGGTGGCTGGGGTCAGTCCTTCCAACCCCCACCCAGCACTTTGTAGACCGCCACCAGGCTTTGCGCCTGCAGCAGTTGCAGTTGCACCACGGCTTGGCGCACCACGAAGCTCGAGCGTTGCGCATCGAGTCGCTCGAACGCGTTGGCTGTGCCTTGCTCGTAACGCAGATCGACCAGTTTCAGCCTGGCCTGTTCCGCGGCGGCCTGGGCAATCTGCGCGCGTAGCTGGTCGGCCAGTGTCGTGCGTGTGGCGAGCGCGTCGGCCACTTCGCGGAACGCGAGCTGGATCGCCTTTTCATACTGGGCCACCGCCACATCGCGCCCGACCTGGGCCGCGTCCAGGTTGGCCTGGTTGCGGCCGCCATCGAAGATCGGCAGCAGGATCTGCGGCGCAAACGTCCAGCCAAAGGAGCCGCCGCGGAACAGGCCGCTGAACTGGTTGCTGGCGGTGCCGATGCTGGTCGTGAGTGTGATGCGCGGCAGGAAGGCCGCGCGCGCGGCGCCGATGTTGGCATTGGCGGCTATCAGTTGTTGCTCGGCTGCGCGCACGTCGGGCCGGCGCAGCAACACCTCGCTGGGCAGACCGCCGGGCACGATGCCGGCCAGGCTCTGGCCGGTCAGCGACAGGCCGGCTGGTAGCGCGGCCAGTTGCACGTCGGACAGGTTCTGTCCGAGCAGCAGGTCCAGTGTGTTGCGGTTCAGCGCGCGCTGGCGTTCGATTTGCGCCAGCGTGACCCGCGCGCCCTCAACCAGCGATTCGGCCTGGCGCAGGTCCACGCCCGAGCTGACCCCGTGTTCGAACGTGAGTCGGGTCAGGCGCAGCGACTCTTCCCGATTGCCGAGCGTATCGCGCGTGATCGCCAGCAGCGCGTCGTCGGCCAGCAGCGCGAAATGGCTGTTCGCCACCGATGCGATCAGGCCGATCTGCACCGTCTTGCGCGCCTCCATCGTGCCCAGCAGCTGCGCCTGGGCAGCATCGCCCAGATTGCGCAGGCGGCCGAAGAAGTCGGCCTCGAATCCGGTGATGGTCAAGCCCGCGCTGTAGGTGGTGGTGATGCCGCCGTTGGCGCTGGGCTGGCGCGCGCCCGTGGCGCCGACGCCCACCGTGGGCACCTCGTCGGCGCGGCGGATCTGCAGCTGGGCGCGGGCCTGCTCGAGATTGAGCACGGCCACGCGCAGGTCGCGGTTGTTCTCCAGCGCGATCTGGATGAGCCCCTTGAGACGCGCATCCTGGAAGAAGTCTTGCCAGGCGAGCTCGGGCGCAGCCGTGTCCAACGGACTGGTACCGGTAGCTTGTCCGGGAAACTGCGCCGTCACCGGCGCCGCTGGCCGCTCGTAAACGGGTGTCAATGCGCCGCAGCCGGTCAGCAGCGCAGCCGCGATCGCCGCCGCCAACCGGCATGGAACACGCAGGCCACGGCGCGCGCAGGTCGGGGCCAGGGGCAACAGGGAAACGGTGTTCGGGATCATGCGCTCTTGCCTGTGTCGGAGCTGGCGACGGTGTCGGCCGAGTCGCCGGCATCAGGTTCCGCCTCGTGGGCATACAT
>CAZADK010000369.1:0-5072 GCA_964483855.1 uncultured Rhodoferax sp. | reverse complement strand
TCATCAACCCGAGCGAGATGAGCCCGGCCAACTCGATCGAGATCGCGATCTGGGCTGCGGTCGGCGGGCGCGCCAGCCTGATCGGGCCCATCGTCGGTGCGTTTGTCGTCAACGGCGCCAAGAGCTGGCTGACGGTGGCTTACCCCGAATTCTGGCTGTATTTCCTCGGTGCCCTGTTCATCGCGGTCACGCTGTTCCTGCCCAACGGGATTGTCGGTCTGGCCCGGCGCTGGAAGCGGGGCGGGCAATGACCCCCGACCTGCTGGACGAAGGCGCGCAGCGGCGCGATCAGTTGCAAGCAGCGCGGGTCAGCGGCCGGACCGAGTCGGGTGGGCGCCAGGCTGGTTTCTCGCGTATCGCGCTGCCTGGCGAGGTCGACGTGACCCATGGCCGCATCCTGTACCTGGAGGACGTCAGCGTCAGTTTCGACGGCTTCAAGGCGATCAACAACCTGTCGCTGGACATCGCTCCGGGCGAGCTGCGCTGCATCATCGGCCCCAACGGCGCCGGCAAGACCACGATGATGGACATCATCACCGGCAAGACCCGTCCCGACGCCGGCACGGTGTTCTTTGGCAGCACCATCGATCTGCTGCGCTACAACGAGCCGCAGATCGCGCAAATGGGCATCGGCCGGAAGTTTCAGAAACCCACGGTATTCGAGCAGCTGACGGTGTTCGAAAACCTGGAACTGGCGCTCAAGACGAACAAGGGTGTGGCCGCGTCGATGGTGTTCCGGCTCGATTCCGCACAGTCGGACCATCTGGCCCAATTGCTGCACACCATTCAACTGGCGCATGACGTGAACCGGCTCGCTGGCAACCTGAGCCATGGGCAGAAGCAGTGGCTGGAGATCGGCATATTGCTGGTGCAGGAACCCAAGCTGCTGCTGCTCGACGAACCGGTGGCCGGCATGACCGACGAGGAAACTGCACGCACCGCGGAGTTGTTCCTCTCGCTCAAGGGCAAACATTCCTTGATGGTGGTCGAGCACGACATGAGCTTCATCCGGGCGATCTCGGAGATCGTCACCGTGCTCTGCGATGGCGCGGTGCTGGCCCAGGGCACGCTGGACCAGGTGCAGGCCGACGAAAGGGTGATCGAGGTGTATCTTGGCCGATGACACGAACACGGCGCTCGCCGCCGCGGCCAAACTGTCGGCCACCGACGCCGCGCCGATGGTGCTGGACGTGCGCGACGTCAACCAGTATTACGGCGGCTCCCACATCCTGCGGGGTGTCAGCCTGCAAGCCCGTCTGGGCAAGGTCACGGTATTGCTCGGGCGCAACGGCGTGGGCAAGACCACCTTGCTCAAATCGCTGATGGGCCTGGTGCCGATCCGCAGCGGCAGCATCGGTTTCGATGGGCACGAGATCCACGGCAACACGCCGTTTGTCCGTGCGCGCGCCGGTATCGGCTTCGTGCCCCAGGGGCGCGAGATCTTCGCGCGGCTGACGGTCGAAGAGAATTTGCGCATGGGTCTGGCGTACAAGAGTGCCTCGACCCCGATCGACCCGGAGCTGTACGAACTGTTCCCGGTGCTCAAGCAGATGTTGCAGCGGCGCGGCGGCGACCTCTCCGGGGGCCAGCAACAGCAGCTGGCGATTGCGCGCGCGCTCGCTGCGCGGCCCAGGCTGCTGATCCTCGATGAACCCACCGAGGGTATACAGCCCAGCATCATCAAGGACATCGGCCGCGTGATCCGGATGCTGGCCGATCGCGGCACCATGGCCATCTTGTTGGTCGAACAGTATTACGACTTTGCGCAGGAACTGGCCGACGACTACCTGGTGATGCAGCGCGGCCAGTTCATCGCCCGCGGCGCAGGTGCCGACATGCAGGCCGACGGGGTGCGCGAGCTGGTGGCGATCTGAGCTGGTGTTGTCGGTCGTTCCGGCCGCGGGAGAGTGGCTCGGCAGCGATTCAGGTCGCCCATATCCGCGGCGGTTGTGCCGTCAGTTGCCAGGCGTGTTCACGCCATGCGCCCCGCACCCGGCGCAGCAGGTCCATCGCCGGCTCCACCAGCGGCGCCAGCACCCGCACCAGCACCACATGGTCATTCGGGCTGGTGGCACCGGCCTGGGCGTGCAGCGCATGGGCGTCGATCACGGCACGGGCGCCATCGAGCAGTAGCTGCACCCGCTGGCGCTGCAACGGGCCGCCGCTGCAGAAAAACACCGTCGCCATGCAGGCATGGCTATCCAGTCCCAGGCGACCCCGCAGCAAGCGGTTGTCACCCGCGTCGATGCGGCCCCGCTCGAGCCAGGCGCCGGCCAGTTCGATGTGCTGCAACAGACTGCCGCGCAGGAACGGCTGCTGCGCGGCTGGCAGCCCCAGCGCGGTGACATCCCAACCCATCAGTTCGGCGCCTGGGGCGAGTGTCATCTGCAACCGGTTCTCGGCCAGGCAGCCGTCGTGGCAGATGGTCTCTTGCGGCAGCCACTCCATGCGCGCGCCGGCATCCATGCGGATACGGGTGTGTTGCAGCGCCGATTCACCCTGCGAGCGGTAGAAGCGGGTGGCTCCGGGCGTGGTCACCAGCCCATGGCTGCCGGCACCGGCTGTGATTGCCAGATCCAGCGTGTCGCCAGCCACGATGCCGCCGGGCGGATGCACCAGCACGGTGTGGCAGACCGCGTCGCCCTCGGGGTACAAGCTTTGCAGAATGCGCAGCGGGCCCTTGTGCAGATGCCGCGCCACGGTGCGGGACGACGTGGCGGTGTAGTCGAGAGCGAGTTGTGCGTGCCATGGCATGGCCCCAGTGTAGGGGCGCCTGCCGGTATCAATAGCGCCGGCAGGCAGGTATGCGCCAAACCGCGAATGCGGCCAGCGACGGGCACTCAGCCAGGCGCATCGGCCGCTGAATCGTGCGAAACTGCGGCGCAGGAGCCCGCATCCGGCGCGTCCCGCAACCGTGCGCCGGCACCGTGGAACCGAGCCTTGACCCCATCGTCCGATCCAACCCTCAAAGCCGATTTTTCCCCGGGCCTGCGGGTGCGCGCTTTCAACTGCCAGTGCGGTAGCCCGGTCTTTTTTCGCAACAGTATTTGCCTGTCCTGTGGCACGGCTCTGGGATATGCGCCTGAGCTGGCACAGGTGTTGCCACTGGCGGCAGCCGAAGAGCCCGATGTCTGGGTGCAGTGGCAGGGCGACGGCCCGCGTTACCAGCGCTGCGCCAACCTGCTCACGCCGGCAGCCTGCAACTGGCTGGTGCCGGTTGAGGAGACCGAATCGCATGCCGGGTTGTGCCGTGCGTGCCGGCTCAACCGCACCGTACCGGACCTGAACGATCTGCAATATCCTGACAACGGGATGTTGTGGGGCCGCATCGAGATGGCCAAGCGCCGATTGGTATCGGCGCTGCTGGTCATGGGGCTGCCAGTCGCCTCGCGCGAGACCGAAGACACGCAGCGAGGGCTGATGTTCGATTTCCTGCGCTCGCCCAAGGGTGGCCCGCCGGTGATGACGGGCCATGACCATGGGCTCATCACACTCAACGTCATCGAGGCCGACGATGTGCATCGCGAGCGCGCACGCTCCAACCTGAACGAGCCCTACCGCACACTGGTGGGTCATCTGCGCCACGAGGTCGGGCATTACTACTGGGGTCGTTTGATTTCAGACAGCCGCTGGCTCGAGCCCTGCCGCGCCTTGTTCGGTGACGAGACGCAGGATTACGCCCACTGCCTGACACAGTATTACAAGAACGGGCCGCCAGCGGACTGGCAACTCGCTTACGTCAGCGCCTATGCCAGCGCGCACCCCTGGGAAGACTGGGCGGAATGCTGGGCCCACTACATGCACATGAGCGACATGGTGGACACGGCCAGCAGTTATGGTCTGGCGCTGGACCAGAAGCGGCTGGAGTTCAAGCCGTTCGGTTACGACGTGTTGTATCAGGCCGACCATCCGGGCGCCGACAAATACCTGGTATTCATCAACCACTGGGCGGAGTTGACGATGCTGATGAACGGCATGGCACGGGCCATGGGGCAACCGGATATCTATCCGTTCGTGCTGGCGCATCAGGTCGTTGCCAAGCTGCACTTCATCCACCTTGTGGTCAGCGAGGAGCGGCACCGCCAGGATGGCCATGTGCCACAGGGGCAGCAGGCCCAGATGCAGACCCAGTAGCTGGTTCCAGCGCACATCGCGCACGGCGCGAAGGTCGTCACCAGCGTGCAGCGGCCCAGGTAGACGCCCCGGGGGGGTTGCCGCCGCACTGCACGTCGGCGTCAGACATTTTCCGATCCGCGATGCGCCCAGCCCGTCGTGTGTCTTTCGACGTAACTGAACAACTCGTACATCGCCATCGCCATCGCGCCGATCACGACCAGCCCGGCGAAGGCCAGCGCCATGCGTTGCTGCGAGCCGGCCGTCTGCATCAGGTAACCGATGCCGGAGTCGCCCGCCGTCATCTCGGCCAGCACGGTACCGACAAACGCCAGCGTGATCGCCACCTTGAGCGATGCGAAAAAATACGGCAGCGAACGCGGCAGGCCGACTTTCAACAGCACGTCGCGCCGTTTGGCGCCCAGCACCCGCAACACGTCTTCCAGTTCAGGCTCCAGGGTGGCCAGGCCGGTTGCCATGTTGACCATGATCGGAAAGAACGAGATCAGGAACGCCGTCAGGATGCCGGGGCCCAGGCCGATGCCGAACCACACCACCAGGATGGGCACGACGGCCGCCTTGGGCACTGCGTTGAATGCGACCAGCAGCGGGAACAGCGCCGCATAGGCGAGCCGGGTCGAGCCGACCAGGAAACCCAGCAACACACCGACCACGATGGACAACGCGAATCCGACCATCGTGACCCAGAAGGTCTGCCACGCCGCCAGCGCAATTGGCGCGGTGAACTCGCCCAGTGCCCGACCGATCTCCAGCGGACTGGGGAAGATGAACTCGGGAATCGCGAACACGGTGCAGGCCAGTTGCCAGACGGCGATGATCAGCGCCAGCATGGCCAGCGGCGCCCACCGTTCGAGATGCTCGCGGCTCATGAGGAAACGCCGGGCCGCCCCAAGTTTCCTCGCACCCCCTCGGGGGGCCTGGCGAAGCCAGGGCTGGGG
>CAZADK010000368.1:3427-5086 GCA_964483855.1 uncultured Rhodoferax sp. | reverse complement strand
CGTCGCCGTGACGATCGCCGACGCGCAAGCCTATGCGCGCTGGAAAGGCCGGGCCCTGCCATCCGAGGCCCAGTGGGAATGGGCCGCCCGTGGCGGACAGACCGAAGCACCGACCGCGCATGACCAGCCCAAGGGCGCCAACACCTGGCAAGGCCTGTTCCCGGTCGCCAACTCCGGCACGGACGGTTTTATCGGGCTCGCGCCGGTCGGCTGTTATCCGCCCAACCCACACGGGCTGCACGACCTGATCGGCAATGTGTGGGAACTCACCACCGACCGCTGGACACCGACGCACAATGCGCCGGCCGACGCGGGCCACGATCCAGCCGCACCGCTGCTGCGTGCGGGCGCACCCGCGCAACGCGTGATCAAGGGCGGCTCGTTCCTGTGCGCGCCGAACTACTGCATGCGTTACCGCGCCGGCGCGCGCCAGCCGCAAGACGACGACCTCGCCGTCAGCCACCTGGGGTTTCGCACCATACTGCTGGCGCCGGGGCCATGAGATCCGGCCGCTGCAGGTCCGCGAATGTCCCGACGCGCACCAACCGGCCCATGGGCTGACGCTGAACCGCCGATGGTCGTGCGCAGGATGACCTGCAACGGCAGCATCGAGGGCGTGTTGCCGGGCGACCGCCTGAAAGTCGACGGCAATACCATCAGCTCGCTGCGCCAGCCGATGTGCAACCATGCCTTGGAGACACAACTCATGAAGACCGGCATCACCGAGCTGCTCGGCATCGAACACCCCATCATCCAGGGCGGCATGCCCCGGTCAACCCGGTCCCTGCTGCGCGATCAGGTACCGGGCCAGGATGTCCTGCAATAGCTGCCGGATCCGGGGCGGGTTCTTCGGGCGGCTCAGCGCCTGGTAACTTCCGGCGATGGCCAGATAGAACAACACCGCCAGTTCGGCGGACTTTGTTTCGTCGCCGGTGTAACGCAGGAACTTGTCGGTAAAAAGGGCCATGCGCTGGGCATCGACCTCGGTCAGCATCGTCGCCACCGCCGGCTCGCGCCGGCCCAATCCACGCAGCGCGAGTTCGAAACGCATGTTCTCCAGGTCGGCGCCGGCGTGGGCGAGCGCGTTCTCCAGCAGTTTTTCGAGGTCGGCGCGGGCATCGGGCGAACTGGGCACGGACATCGCCAGGTTGGCGGCGACCTCGCGCGCGTGCCAGCGCGCCAGCAGCGCCGTCACCAGTTCCGCGTGGTCGGCGAAATGCCAGTAGAAGCTGCCCCGGGTCACCCCCAGCGCATCGGCCAGCACCAGCACCCGGACCTTGTCGAAACCACCCTCCACCACAGCCTCGAACGCCGCGTCCAGCCAGTCGTCGCGCGTCAGACGGGACGACTCCATGGGTTTGCCGGATCTGCGCGCTGTTTTCATGGCGGCTGCTGCATGGGTTCCGATCGTTGACGGCATTCTTCACCTGCCCCGCTGCATCCGACCGCAAGATCGGGTGCTGGCCTGCGCAGCACCGGCAGCGACCTGCACGATGGCGACCTGGCCAGCCCACGGCAACTTGACAATACACAAGTGTATGGTAAATTGCCGTGGCTGTTGCACAGCCCGATCGGGGCGCAACCGCACTGCCCGACCCCCGGGCGCAACCGCGTTTCTTCCGCAGCCCCCATCCGCCCCCGGCTTCGCCATGTCGATCA
>CAZADK010000368.1:0-3417 GCA_964483855.1 uncultured Rhodoferax sp. | reverse complement strand
CCTGCGATCACCGCGCGGCTGTTCTCGCACGAACGGCTGCTGGCGCAACGTGCGAAGGCTGAACGCCAGCGAAGCGCCCGCGCCGAGCCGCACCGGGTGTGGTATTTCCACCAGGTCGACGACCCTTACAGCGCGCTGGTTGCGCAACACCTGCCGCGGCTGGTTGCGCGCTACGACATCACGCTGCTGCCGCATGTGGTCGATGTGCCGGCCGACACCGCGGCGCCGGAGCGCGACAAGCTGGTCGCCTACAGCCGCCGGGACGCCGCCATGCTGGCGCGGCGCTGGCGGCTGCATTTCGACGACGCCAGCGTGCAGCCGTCTGCCGCTGCGGTTGTCACGGTGCAGCAACTGCTGGTGGCGGCAATCGCCAGCGGGCGTTTCACCGACGTCGTGGACCCCCTGTCGCGTGCGTTGTGGCAACAGCCCTCGCCGCTGGATCACCTGGATCACCTGGATCACCTGGATCACCTGGCTGTGCCTGGCAGCAAGCTGGCACCCGCCGACGCCAGCGCCACCCAAGACCATATCGCAGGCGCCGCTCGGCTGCGCCAGCGGCTGGGCCACTACCTGGGCGCGACGCTCTATTACGCCGGCGAGTGGTACTGGGGATTGGACCGCCTGCACCACCTGGAGCGCCGCCTGCAGGCGCTGGGCGCTCAACACGCGCCGGCCAGCGGCCCGATGTTTGCGCCCGAACCGGACCTGGACCAGCCCACGCCGGTGGCTGGTGCACCGGCGATCGACTTCTTCCTGTCGCTGCGCAGCCCCTACACCGCCATCGTCGCGCCCCGGGTGTTCCGGCTCGGCGAACTGACCGGCGCGCCGGTGCGGCTGCGTTATGTGTTGCCGATGGCCATGCGCGGCCTGCCAGTGCCGCGCGCAAAACGGCTGTACATCATGCGCGACGCCGCGCGCGAAGCACGGCTGCGCGGCATTGCGTTCGGCCGGATCAACGACCCCCTGGGCAAACCCACCGAACGCGGACTGGCGCTGATTCCGCTGGCCGAGCGTGCCGGCCAGGGCCAGGCCTATCTGCTGTCGTTCCTGCGCGGCGTCTGGTCAGAAGGTATCGACGCCGGCAGTGACCGCGGCCTCAGGCGCATCGCCGAGCGCGCCGACTTGTCCTGGTCCGACGCGCAAGCCGCGTTGCATGACCCGGCCTGGCGGATGGTGGCCGAGGCCAACCGCGGCGCGATGTTCGCGCTCGGGTTGTGGGGCGTGCCGTCGTTCCGAGCTGGCGACACCGCCGTGTGGGGCCAGGACCGGTTGTGGGCCATCGAGCAGGCCGTGCTGGCGAGGCGCGCGGCCGCAGGGCAGCAGCAGGAGCACGCGACGGCATGAACCGATGGCTCAAGCTGGCGTGCCTGCTCGTCTACCTGCTCGCGCTGGGCAAGCTGGCTGGCCTGCGATTACCCGATGTGCTGGCGCCCCTGCCGTATGTCGCGCTGGCGATCGTGCTGGCCCAGGTCGCGGAACTGGCCATCTTCTTCCGCCACGTGCGCCTGTACCGCGGGCCACTGGCCAGCAGCATCGTGCTGACACTGCTGTTCGGCCTGCTGCACTGGAAACCACTGGCTGACGCGCAGGCGCGGGAGGAGGAGCGTGCCTGACCTAAGGCCTTCCGCGTGGCGCCGCTGGTTGTGCCTGGGCGCCTGCGCCATGGCGATGTCCGCGCTGGCGCAATCCGGCGCGGGCCGTCCCAACATCGTCGTGTTGTTGGCCGACGACTGGGGTTTCACCGACGTTGGCAGTTTTGGCGGCGAGATCGCGACGCCGCATCTGGACGCACTGGCGCAACGCGGCATGCGGTTCTCGAACTTCCACGTGACAGCCTCGTGTTCGCCGACCCGCGCGATGTTGCTCACCGGCGTGGACAACCACCGCAATGGCGTGGGCAACCTGCGCGAGGCGATGCCGCGCAGCCACCTGGGCCAGCCGGGTTACCAGGGTTCGCTGACCCGCAACGTCGTCACCATGGCCAGCCTGTTGCAGGATGGCGGCTACCGCACCTATGCATCGGGCAAGTGGAACGTCGGCTCCGAACCCTACAACCTGCCGAACCGGCGCGGCTTCGACCGCTCCATCGTGCAGGGTGACACCGGCTCGGACAACTGGGAACCCGCCAAGCGTTACCTGCCCCACTCGGCCAAAATCGATTGGTTCGAGGACGGGCAACCCGCGCGCATGCCACGGGAGTTCTATTCGTCGGCGTATTTTGTCGACCGGGCGATCGAATACATCGCCTCCGACGCCGGCAGCGGCAAACCGTTCTTCGCCTATGTCGCATTCCAGGCCAACCATGTGCCGGTGCAGGCGCCGCGGCCGTTCATCGAGAAATACCGCGGGCGTTACGACGCCGGCTGGGATGCCCTGCGGCGCGAGCGCCGCGACAAGGCGGCCGAACTCGGCCTGGTGCCGCGCGGCGCGCCGTACACCACGATGGCGACCCATGCCCGCTGGGATGCGCTTGCCGCCAAGGACCAGCGCTACCAGGCGCGCCAGATGGAGGTCTATGCTGCCATGGCCGAGGCGATGGACCATCACGTGGGCCGACTGGTCGCGCACCTCAAGGCCAGCGGCCAATACGACAACACCGTGTTCCTGTTCCTGTCCGACAACGGGCCGGAAGGCTCGGACTACGCGCAGGCCCAGCCCTGGCTGGTGACGCAATACAGCCAGCACATCGACCGGCTGGGCGGCAAGGGCGGCTATGGCATTCCGGGCCCGGGCTGGGCCAGCGCGTCGGCATCGCCGCTGGACAGCTACAAGTTCCATGCCGGCGAAGGCGGCCTGCGGGTACCGCTGATCATCGCCGGCGTTCCGGGCATGGCGGCGAACCGGATTCATCCCAGCCTGACGCATGTCAACGACATCGTGCCCACGGTGCTCGACCTGGCGGGCCTGGTGCACCCCGGCACACGTTACAAAGACCAGGCCATCGAACCGTTGAGCGGCCGTAGCCTGTTGCCGGTGCTGACCGGCCGGGCGACGGCGGTGCATCCGATGCAGGCACCGATCGGCTACGAACTGTCGGGCAACGCCGCCGTGTTCAAGGGCCCGCTCAAGCTGGTGAAGAACCTGCCGCCGATCGGCGACGGCGCGTGGCACCTGTACGACATCGAAGCCGATCCCGGTGAGACACAGGACCTGCGCGAGCGGCTGCCGGAGGTGTTCGCAGCTCTGCAGCGCGACTATGCGGCGTATGCCAAGGCCAACGGCGTGTTGCCGATGCCGGCGGGTTACAACCCGACCTGGCAGGTCACGATCAACAGCCTGCACAACTACTGGATTCCAGCCTACCGGTATCACGCGCTGGTTGCACTGGCAGTCCTCGCCGCCACCGTGTCGTGGTGGTGGCGGCGGCGGCGCAACCGGACACGGCAGGAATGAGCGCCATTCCCGCCCCCATGACAC
>CAZADK010000367.1:3659-5089 GCA_964483855.1 uncultured Rhodoferax sp. | reverse complement strand
CGCCAGTTCGATGCAGCAGGCGTTCGTGAATCTGCGCAGTGGCCAGCCGCGCCGACTGCCACCACCGGTGGCGGGTTATTACGAGCGGCTGCAAGGCCCGATCCGTGGCATGCTGGACGATGTATTGGCGTGCTCGGCCATCGGTACCCCGGAAACGGTGCACGCGCGCATTGCCGCTTTCGTGCAGCGCACCGGCGCCGACGAGCTGATGATCACCTGCCAGATGTTCGACCACGCGCACCGGCTGCGCTCCTATGAGATTGCGGCGCCAACCATTCGCCCCGCGTGATCCGGTTCCGCCTTGCGCACTCGCCGCGCGCCAGCCAACGGCGCCGGCCTTTTGGCGGCTCGGACCAACCTGCCTGTCATGCGGCGGTCCGGCGGCAGCCGTCGCCGTGTTTTCTGGTGCCCTGCTGGCACTGGTGCTGGTCCAGGTGCCCTGCTGGCACCGGTGCTGGTCCAGGTGCGGCGCCTGGCACTGGCGTTGCGGCCGTCGATGCTGGACGACCTTGGCCTGGTGCCGGCGCTGCGCGGGATGACGGAGCAGACAGCGGCCCGCACGGGCGCGGGCGATGGTGGCGGCAGCCTGGGTGTGCTCGGCATGCAAGAGCGCGCCATGCTGATCGCAGGCGCTCTGGAGATCCAGACCGGCCCTGGTGAAGGCTGCACCGTGCTGCTGCGGCGCCCCTGGGCAGGTGTCGGCAGCACGCTGAAACCCGCTTGGCGGCTTTTGCCGCGTTTGTGCGAGCGCGTACACTGCACTCGCTGCACTTTACGCAGCGTGCATCTGCGACAGCGCTGCGCAGTGGCAGGACGTGGCGCCTTCTTTGCGCATTGCGAAACCAGGCCTGGGGAGTACGATTGCATGGGAACAATTCGCGTGGTGTTGGCCGACGACCATAAGCTGGTACGTGCGGGCGTGCGCAAGCTGGTGGAAGCCATGCCGGGCCTGGAAGTGGTGGGCGAGGCAGATGACGGCATGGCAGTGGTGGCCATGACGGAACAGTTGCAACCCAGCCTGGTGCTGATGGACATCGCGATGCCTGGCCTCAACGGCCTGGAGGCCACCTTGCGGGTGCTCAGGGTCGCGCCGCAAACCAAGGTGCTGATCCTGTCCATGCACCAGGACGAAGAATATGTGCGCCAGGCACTGCGCCATGGTGCGGCAGGCTACATGCTCAAGGATGCCGCTCCGATGGAACTCGACCTGGCCATCCGGGCCGTGTTGCGCGGCGAGACCTACCTGAGCCCGGCGGTCTCGCGCGGCGTCGTCAGCGACTACGTGCAGCGACTGCGCGACGACGAGCCGCAAGGGACACAGCTCACGCCACGCCAGCGCGAGGTGCTGCAACTGGTGGCCGAGGGCCACAGCACCAAGGAGATCGCGCGCCGGCTCGACCTGTCCGTCAAGACCGTCGATACGCACCGCA
>CAZADK010000367.1:0-3649 GCA_964483855.1 uncultured Rhodoferax sp. | reverse complement strand
GTTATGCGCTGCGCGTGGGCCTGATCTCCGCCCACAACTGAGAGCGCCCCCAGCCCCGGCTTCGCCAGGGCCTGCCGCCATGGGCGATGCGTCACCGGACCGCCGCCTGACCACCGGCCCTGCTCAGGTGTTTTACCCCTTCGCCTCAGGTGATGGCCGGATGGCGCGGCGAGACCTTCGCCGCCAGAATCGCACGCATGTTGTCAACTGCGAAATTGTGCGCCGACCAGATGCAAGTGGGCCAGCCACTGGCATTCGACGCGTTCGACGACGACGGCCACCTGCTGCTGCGCAAGGGGTTCGTGATCCACGACCCGCGCCAGTTGGCGGCCTTGATCGAGCGCGGCCTTTATCGCAATGGCGGCGCCGGCGGCACACCGGACCCGGGCATCCCGGCGCAGGCGCCGCAATCGGGCCTGGCGCCTCATCGATACTCGGTGTTCCAGTTGCTGGCCGACCTTCAGCATCAGCTCGACCAGCTGCTCACGGCGCCGCCCGACGCCGGGTTCGACACGCACATGCAGGCCATTGCCGCCCAGTTGCAACGTGGGGTGCGGCTCGATGGTGATGCGGCCATTGCATCCATGCTGATCCGGCACGAAGGCCGCTACAGCGTGCGACGCATGGTGCACAGCGCCATCCTGTGCGAATTGATGATGGTCGAACTCGGGCAATCCGACGTGCAGCGCCAGGGACTGACCTGCGCCGCGCTGAGCATGAACATTGCGATGCTCGACCTGCAGGACGTGCTGTATGCCCAGCCGGCGCCGCCCTCGGCCGCTCAGCGCGCGCAGGTGCGCGCACACCCCCAGGATGGCGTGTCGATGCTGCGCGCGCGCGGCGTGACCGACGAGACCTGGCTGTCGCTGGTGGAGCAGCATCACGAGACGATCGATGGCAAAGGGTATCCACAGCACCTGCAAGGTGGCGCGATCGCGCGCTTCGCGCAGTTGCTGTCGCTGGCCGACCGCTACGGGGCCATGGCGACCGGACGCGCCTACCGCGGACCGGCATTGCCCAATCTGGTGCTCAAGCAGATCTTCATGGACAAGGACAAGAGCGTCGACGCCGGCCTGGCGGCACTGCTGGTCAAGACCGTGGGCATCTATCCGCCCGGCAGCGCCGTCGAACTGGCCAATGGCGACGTCGCGATCGTCGTCAAGCGAACCCGCAATGCCAACCAGCCGGCCCTGCGCTGCGTCAAGACCTGGCGCAAGGAAATCCTGGAACAACCGCGCAAACGCATGACCACTGAACCGGGGCATGCCATCGCGCGCCTGATTGCGGCATCGGAACTGGGCTTTGCGCTGGACCATGAGCGGTTGTGGGACGGCGGTTTAGAGTTCGATCCCGCCGAGGAAAGCAGCATCAGCTGAGCATCAAGCTGGCAGTCACCCTGCGCAAGGCGATCCGGCAACCCATCGCACCATCAGCCTGGCAGGTCAGGCGAAGTAGCTGCCGCTTGTCGCGCACCGTCCAGGCAAAACGCCCGGTAATGCGCCCGGTAATGCGTACGGTTTGGCGACCAGCGCGCCGCTTGCGCGCGTATCAAACCAGCGCGCCGCTTGCGCGCGTATCAAACCAGCGCGCCGTCTGCGTGCGTATCAGAATCCCAGGCTGGCCAGCAAGTCGTCCACTTCGCCTTGGCTCGACACCACATCGCTTCGTTTCGACGGATCCACCACCGGGCCGTTCAGGCCGCTTGGCGGCGGCTCGGCGAACGACTCCTGCGGAGCCGCCTGCACCAGCAGCTTGACCAGACTGTCCTCCAGGTCGATGGCCAGAGCCACCACCTTTCCCACCACCTGACCGGTCAGGTCATGGAAATCCTGGGCCATCATGATGTCGGTCAGGTGCACCCCGACACGCCGGTTCGCGTCATCGACCGCTGCCACCAGCGCCTGTACCGCCTCTGTCGAAACCGGGCCCGCCAGCGCCACACCGATCTCCCGCGTGGCCAGCGTGATCTTGCCCTGCTCCTGCTTGGCCAGTTCCACCGCAGTCAGCACCTTGTCGGCAGCCTCGCCGGTCTTGCGGGCGATATAACTCAGGCGGCTGCGGGCATCGGTCAGTCCGTCAACCGAATTTTGCAGTCGGGGCATCAGCCCCAGCTGGCTCAGCGTGTCGTGCAGCTGGCGCGTGATGGTACCCAGGCGCTGGAAGACTTCGGGCGATGCGGCAGGAGCCGCCGTCCACTCATGCATGTTCATGGTCGGGTCCACCCACGGTCATGCCGGCTGGGAAAGCTTGGCCAGAATCTTGTTCAGCTTGTCTTCCAGTGTGGCCTTGGTGAATGGCTTGACGATATATCCGGCAGCGCCACTTTGCGCGGCCAGGATGATGTCTTCCTTGCGCGCCTCGGCAGTGACCATGAGCACCGGCAGATAGGCCAGCGCCGGATCGGCCTTGATCGCCTTGAGCAACTCGAAGCCGTTCATGTTCGGCATGTTGATGTCCGAGATCACGAAGTCGAAGCGCTGGTGGCGCAGCTTGGTCAGCGCAGCGGCGCCATCCTCGGCCTCGTCGACATTGTTCAGCCCCATCTCCTTGAGCAGGCCGCGCACGATGCGGCGCATTGTCGAAAAGTCGTCGACGACGAGGAAATTCATGGCGTGCAGGTCTTTCATTGCAGTTCCTTATGTGGTCTGGGTGCCGAACGATAAGGGATCGAAAGCGCCGTGTGTGTGGTTTACGCGCGAGTCAGGTGTTTTCCGGGACCGACTCAGGTATGGACCCGATTACCGCAGGGCCGCGCGGCCCCTAAAGTCCTGCATGACACGAGGAACTGGTGATGGATTTTGCAGACACGATTGGTTTGCCCCGGTTGGAGGCCATGTCGGCGCAGGGGCTTGACGGGTTGGCGTTCGGCGTTGTGCGCATGCGCGTCGGCGGCGAGGTCGTGGCCTACAACGCGTGGGAATCGGAAAAGGCGGGACTGTCCAAAGAACGGGTCCTGGGGCGCAATTTCTTCTCCGATGTCGCGCCGTGCACCAACAACTATATGGTCGCCGAGCGCTTCATGGGCGAGCCTGAAATCGATGCGACGCTGGATTACGTTTTCACGCTGCGCATGAAGCCAACCGCCGTCAAACTGCGGTTGCTGAGATCGGCCAGCGCCGGCCACATGTACCTGTTGGTGAAGCGCTGATCCGATGATCGACCAGGCCATCACCAGCGACGAAGCGTCGCTGCTGCAATTCGTCTACCAGATTCCGGTTGCGGTCATGCGCATGAGCGGCGCGGGTGTGATCGACCTGATGAATCCGCGTGCCGTGGCGTTGCTGGTGGGGCTGGGCCTGCCCGTGCAGGCGGATCAGGGCTGGACCATTCTGGAAGCGCTCGATCCGACCCTTTGCCGTCTGCTGGGGGGCCACCTGCTGGAGCCGGGTCTGGTTGCCGAGCAACGTCCGGTCGAGCGCCGTGACCCGCAGGGCCGCCTCCACCATCTGGCGCTGACGGCCATCGTCGTGAACACGCATTCGTGCATGGTCACGATCGAGGACGTCACGAGCCGGGTGCTCCAGGAGCGGCAGCTGGCACGCGAGCGCCAGAGCCTGGCTGTCGTGCTCGAGGCGTTGCAGGGTTACTTCGTGCTCATGCTCGACCTCGATCTGCGCATCACGCAGCCCAACCGCTCCATCGAGCGCCT
>CAZADK010000366.1:1439-5098 GCA_964483855.1 uncultured Rhodoferax sp. | reverse complement strand
ATCGACGACGGCAGCTTGCAGCCTGTCCTGCTGGACTGGACCGGGCTGAATTCACCCCCGCTCAGCATGATCGTCAAGCGTTCGCTGGTGCGACAGCAGCGGATCCGTACCTGGGTGGACTTCCTGGCTGAACAGGCTCAGCAGTTGACGTTGCGCCGCAGGCCGATTGGCCTGCCCCCGGTTCAGCCGGCCCAGCGCCCGGACTGGTGGCGAAAGCGGGTCTCGCTGGGTGGGCGGCGTATGTCGGGTCAGCCGCAATGACCGCCTGCGCAAAATGACAGGAAGCAGCCTATCACTGTCGCCATTGCAGTCATTGGAATGGCCAAGAATTTCGGCTTTTCCGCACAAACGGCATTGAAATAGGCGCTATACCGCTTGGAGGAACCGCGCAATCTCGGCATTGACAGACCGCTCCCTGCCATAAGTTGCCTCCCGCCGCCTTCTGACCAGTATGGGCGGTCCGACCGGCAGGACCTGGCAGGAAGCGGTCGGTGACAAAGCTTCTGCAACAGCGGTCATTGGTCAAGCTCAAGTCAGATGGGAGTTCTTCGAAGATTACAAAGATTCAAGGCTTCGTTTTGAACGCGCCCAATACAGCTTTTTCACCGAAAAGTGATTTCACACAACCAGCCCACATCAGTAGATACGCGTTTTAGACTCGGAAGTAAACGATCACTAGAGTGGTCGCCAGACACATTGTCGAATTGCCGATATTCACCATAACGGCCTTGTTGATACGCCGGCCGTTATGTTCGTACAGCCAGGCGGCCATCGTGCTGTTAGCGCCCAGCCAGGTTATCCACGTCAACAATGAATGCTGGCTGGAGTTGCCGCTTTCAATAATGGCCAACACTGTGGGCAGGTAGCCAAGCACTCGGACCGAGTTGAACGCAGTAAACGTCCATGTGAGTAGAGTCAGGTAAACAGAACGCCTCGTTAATGTGTTGTTGCTTGACATCGGTTGTTTAGAAGGGCCAGCTGCCTCCAATGTTTTGTTGGGTTCCACTTTTGGCTTGATACCAGTTCTCGCGCGGGCGAAGTCGTGCGTCACTGAAGCGCAAGTTTCGACGACTGCTTGTCAATTTGAGTGGCCAGCGACGTTTCAGCGACGAACGGGCCATGCAGCCATGCCCGCCCCATGTGACTGTCAACCGTTAGGCCGTCGGGTAACACCACGGCTCTAAGGCCGAATTCCTTATGGGAGACCAGAAGTTCAACGGAACCGGACAACTCCACTGACTCCCGGCCCAGAGGGGCGCAGCGGTTCATATTCCAGCGCAGCGTAAAAGCAGTCGACGGCATCAACTTGCCCACCACCATCGGTTCCCCGTCGACCATGACGCTGGTTCCCGGATCGCAGCTAAAGTTGATAGCCAAGTCGGTCCACCGGCGCGGCTGTGCATCGTCCAGCAGGGGCACCAGCAGCGCGTTAAGTGCAAAGCGGTACAGATCAACTGGCATTGGAGCGTCCGGCAGCCCATCGTGCCCCACTGCCTTGGGCGATGCTGTCGCGGGCAGCGTCGGAACTGGCGAAGTCTTGGGCTGTTCTTTCGGGTACAAGATCGCAAAGGCAAGTCCCATGAGCAAGGCCACTGCCGCAGCCCAGACCTGCCAGAACCTGAGGCCTGGATGGATAGGGGAGATTTTCATGCTGTCAGCTTTGCTCTTTCAGCCACCGTGCGCAGCAACATCTCGCTGATGGCAGGCTCCTGCTGCATTGCTTGGCGGAGTTTGTCACGGGTAATGGGTCGTCCGCCAGGGGCGAGTTTGCTGCGATTGCGGAATCAACTTTCGAATTCGTCGGACTCCTGCCGACCCCTAGCAGATATCAATCTGAGCTGGCTCGCGACTGCAGAGCGGTCGTTGAAATTGGCTGAAAGTCGAATGCGAACCGAAACTGTTCCTACCTAAACCTTGTTTGCCACTGCGTTCCAATTCGCCGCAGCGCGGCTGGCGTCGAACAAGGGCATGTCCGTGCCGAACACGACCGCGGATTCGCCCATCAGTCCACGCGCGCATCGGATTGTCTGTGGGCCGAGCGAAGCTGAATCAACGACCACGTTGAGCATCCCCAGCCGACGCATCTCGCACTCCTCGGCCGTGTGCTCGCTCATTGCATCGAGGCGTTCGAGCGCAAACGAGTAGCTCCCACCCAGATTGGCGAACTGCACGGAGACATTGCCATAGGCGGCCAGCCAGCCGGTGTCGCACAACGTGAGCATCGCGATCCCGATCTGATGCTGGGGGCCCAGCCCGTAGCGACGATTCCATGGGTTATCTCCGCTTACGGCATCCTTGGCGGCCGGCGAAGGCTCGTGACCCGGATGCACGAAGACGCGCAAGTGGCGGGCGTTCGCCAGAGCGAACAATGGCGCCCAGCTGTCGGCCCTGGTGCGCGTGGAAAGAACGCAAGCCGGGAGCACGACGCCGTGCAGACCCAGCTCCACGGCGCGCGCCAGCTCGGTGCAGGCAGCGTCGACGTCGCGGGTCGGCACGGCAGCCAGGCCTCGATACATCGTCGAGGAGCCGGCCGCTTCAGCTGTCGCATCGTTGAACGCCTGCAGCAGTGGAAGGGCCACCTCGACCGGCTGCGAGTCGATGTTCCAAAGCGGCGACAGGCAGAGCGTCTGCCGTCCGATGCCTACTGCCGACAGAAGCTCCGCGCGGACACTCAGGTCCCACGCTAGGGCCGCTACGTGCCGTGGGCGCACCGCAGGCGTGAAGCTCCAGCCCCCCTCCTCTGCACGTGCGAAGGGCGGCTGATCTCGCCGAGCGAGCAAGGAAAGCAGCGATTTCGGCAGCCAATGAGCATGCTCGTCGAACAACACGGAAGCTTCGGGGCGGTCATCGCCTAGCGACTTCATTTTGGGGTGGCGCTGACGAGGTCGGCCCGCAGCCGATCGCTCTCGACGACGAAGTCGGTCACGTATCGGCGGGTCTCTTCCAGACCCAGTGGCGTCGGATCGACCCCGAGCGCTTCGAACCGCTCGCGAACCGAGGGCTGGCGCTGTGCGGCCACCAGCGCCGCGTTTAAGCGCTGCAACACGGGGACGGGCGTTGCGCCTGGCGCCCATAGACACACGCCGCCGTTGAAGACGTGGTTTGGCAGCCCCGCTTCATGCGCGGTCGGCACGTCGGGAAAAGCCGGCAACCGCTCGGCCGATAGCACGGCGACGGCCCTGAGACGACCGGACTTGACCAACGGCGCTGCTCCGGCCGAGCCCTGCACCGCATAGGCGAGCCGCCCGCCGACAAGATCCGCGATCGGGCTCTCTTTGTAGGGTATGTGCAGAGCTTTGAATCCCAAGGCACGCGCCAGGCGCTCGCCCTGGACGTGCGGAGAGCTGCCTTCGCCTTGGGAGGGGTACGGCAGCGTCTCGGTTCGCCCCGAGCTCACAAGTTCCTGCAACGTGGTCGCTCTGCTCGCGGAGGAGACCAGCACGAGCCAGTGGTCGCGCATCAGGCGCGCCACGGGAGTCAGGTCCTTGAACAGGACCAGCGGCGGACGCCCCTGGGCGAGGAACGCATGGGTGATCGAGTCACCCGAACAACCGCTGACGTTGAGCGTGTAGCCGTCCGGCGCAGCCGACGCTACTGCCGAGGTTGCCAGCGTCCCTCCGGCGCCGGGACGGTTCTCCAGCACCACGGCCTGCCCGAGC
>CAZADK010000366.1:0-1429 GCA_964483855.1 uncultured Rhodoferax sp. | reverse complement strand
CGGCTACCGCGAGGGGCAGGGCGGCGTGACGTACCCGAGCATCGGCTCCATCGCTTGGGTGAGGGTGCGCGCGGCCACGTCCGGCGACGAGCCGGCGGGCACGCCGACAAGAACCTTGATCGGACGCTCCGGAAAAGTCTGTGCACCGACCATGATCGGGCAGACTAACGAACTGGCGAGGAGCAGCATGTGTGCTCGCCCGCCTCTTGCTACCAATTTCGATCTATTCATCGCGGGCTCCAGGGAACGGTCAGTCATTACACTGTAGAGAGTTGAGCGAATGGCGACGAGAGTCTCGCCACCATCGCACAAGTGAATACCATTCACGAATCAAGCCGCGCACAATTCCGGCAAGGAGGTTCGATGGACCGATTGCGGCGTTTTGGGATCTTCGTGAAAGTGGCGGACGCAGGCAGTTTTGCGAAGGCGGCGAGGCTGCTCCTGATCACGCCTTCGGCCGTGAGCCATGCCATCAGGCAACTCGAACGCGAGCTGGGCCTTGTGGCCTTCTATCGGACGACGCGCCAGCTGCGTCTCACTCCTGAGGGAGCCGAGGTCTTGCACCACGCGCGTGATGTCCTGGACCGGATTGCCTTACTCGACACGGTGCCTGCCTCGCAGCGTGAACGTGCTGGCGGTACGCTCAAGGTCGGGGTGCCTTCGGGCATTGCCCGCCACATCCTGATGCCGGCGCTGCCCAAGTTCATGGAGCGCCATCCGGACGTGCAGATCGAGATGATCAACAGCGGTTCGGTGGTTGACATGCACGTGACAGGTGCGGACCTCAACTTTCGCCTCGGCGCTTTGAATGACAGCGAGCTGATCGCCCGTCCGCTGGCCCGATTCAAGTTCGGCGTTTACGCCGCACCCAGCTATCTGTCACGGCATGGGATGCCCGGTCATCCCCAGGAACTGGTCGGGCACCGCACCCTCGTGCACAAGTCGCCGCGTTCGACAACTATCAGCCCCTGGGACCGGTGGGCCTACGAGGGCCGTGATGAGCAAGGTGTGATCGAGGTTGCGCATCACTTGGTCACCGATGACCGGGAGGCGCTCCTCGAGGCGGCGCTCGCCGGCGCCGGGGTGTTTCGAATCGGTATGTTCACGCCTCACCTCCTGAGCTCGGGCCGGCTGATGCGTTTGCTCGCCGACTGGAGCTGGCCCGGTGGACCCGAGCTCTCGCTTCTCTACCGTCGCAGTGCAAGTCCGCCGCGCAGGATCACTGCCTTCATCGAGTTCGCGGTGGAAGCGATCACGGCCTTCGACCCGCTGGAATTGACCCTGGAACAACGGCGATGATCGGGACCACCGCCCAGACTCTCCTTCCCGCAAGGGAGTCATTCGAAAAAGGCGGCTTGTGGCCGTCCGCGTAAGTAGTGCTTGACCGAAAACCCCATCCCCCCAATGACAGCAGGCTGTTTCGCGAAAC
>CAZADK010000365.1:311-5107 GCA_964483855.1 uncultured Rhodoferax sp. | reverse complement strand
CGGTTCAGTCCAACATGGTTTATCTGCCGCAGGAGGTGCTCTTGGTTTCAGCCAGTTTGGCCTCGCGGCAGATAAACGCTAATCGTTCGACCCCATGAAGCCGCACTTCGCAGTGCTTGCCAGTTGATGTTGCCGGCAGTACCATCGCACGATGAACACTGCCACCAAGCTCTTGGTCGCCATGCGACGCAACCCGCTGGACTGGCAGCTCTCCGAACTTCAAACCGTTGCAAAGCAGCGTGGGATCGACTGGCGACACGATGGATCGAGCCATTGCGTCTTCATTCGTGCTGATGGCAAGACCCTTCCGGTCCCTGCGCGTCGCCCCATCAAGCCAATCTACGTCAAGAAGTTCCTTGAACTCATCGACGGAGCGTGAACCATGAGCAAGTTGGCTGACTATCCCTTTGAAATCCGCCCACTCACCCCAGACGAGGGCGGGGGGTTTCTTATCTCTTACCCAGATTTTTCAGATTGCATTTCTGATGGCGAAACCGTCGAAGATGCACTTAGGAATGGGCAAGAAGCACTTAGGGAAACAATTGCTACCCTGAAGGCCAAAGCAGTTCCGGTGCCTGCCCCAAACAGTGGTGGGGTAGCATCTGGAAAGTTTGTCGCTAGAGTACCAAAAACCATTCATGCACAGCTAACTTCGCGCGCCAAGGTGGAAGGTGTCTCGCTCAACACATTGGTGGTCACCTTCATTGCGCAAGGCCTAGGACGTAAGGAAGGTCATGCCCCTGCCGCGCTTGAGCGTGGAGCGTGAGACTTCAAGTTCCGCCTGCAGTATGGCGAAGCTGACCACTTTGCGCTGGCGCAGCAGTTCCTTGATCCGGTAGAAGCGCTCCGTCCGGTCCATGGGTCCACCTTGGTGATTGGCAACGGTGCATCATCACATCCGCCAGTGTCACCCGGGACAAATCTTTTTTGCAATGAACGCGCCATGTCGATCGAAACGCGCGACACCGTGCTGCAAACCATGGCTACAGTGACTTGCGGAGCTTGGCGCAATACTGGACTCCCGCCAGCCCCTGGTCATCCCTATCTTGCGTCCAGATCGCGGCACCGAACTCGTAGTCCAAGCGGTACATGACGGCATCGGCCAGGGCCAGGCGGTGTTGGGTGGCGATTTGCGTCCCACACGGGCCCAGATACAGGGAGAATAGGAGGATGGTTGAAGTGTCAAGACGCGGCCCGGGTCTCACCCCAAAAGCTCTGTCTCTCTTCGACTTCCGGCTTCGGGTCCTCAAAGACCTGAAAACGATCTACGGAACCTCCCAAATCAGCTTTCCGCCGTCTCGAGTGAGTCAGCCCCAGGAGAGAGCGCAGCGGTGCCAGTTGTTCTGCCCTTCATTGATATCGAATGACGAGCTAGACAGCGTTTGATCTATACAACTGCGATCGTTGGGGTGGCGGTCATCTTTGCGCTGGCGGCTTTTTTCTGGAAGCGAAGTGGTTTCGGATCAGGCCGTGCGTTCGGCAATCGCATAGCGGCGCACATAGGAATTCCGAGCAATGTTTTTCATATGCTTGTCGTCAATGGCGTCGCCGATTCCTCCGGCGATGTCTTGAAAGCTCTTGAGAAATCCAAGCCAGGTCTGGGTCAGGCCAGCATAGAGCTGGGCCCGGTACTTTCCAGAGGAATCGCACGGATGGAGACGCGTTTTGGCCCCCAGGAGATGATCGACAACGTGAAGCCCATCGTGGCGCGGCTTGTGTCAGAGTTCGAGATGAAACGATGAGCCTGCGCATTCCGTTTCGAAAGAAGGAAGCCTGATCGCGGCCCGGCACCCCGGGCTGCGGGTAGGGGCTGCGGCGAGTCCGTCCCAGCGGGTCCGAAAACATGCCGTTTGAAAAACCTAGTCTCCGACGACAGCGCCTCCGGATGGCACCGATCCCAGCGTGATCTCCACCACTGTGCGCCCGGGCGCGCTGGCCAGGCACAACACGGCCCCGATGCCGCGTGCACGTTGCTGCATCGACGACAGCCCGTTTCCCCGCGGCTGGTCGACATCGAAGCCGCACCCGTCGTCGATGATCTGCAGGCGCACTCCGCGCCATGGCGTTTCGCAGGGATGCGCGAGGACGCACAACGTGCTGGCATTCGCATGTTGCAGCACGTTGGAAAAGGCCTCGAACAGCATGAACTGCAGCTGCGCCATCGCGCTGGCGTCCATCGCCGCAACGGGCTCCAGCAGATCGACGTCCCACGTCAGACCGATATCGCAGGCCAGGAACCGGGGCTCGAGGCGATAACGGACATTGGCCAGCAGGGCGTTGATATCCCCCGGCGGGACGTTCATGGCGTCGATCGACAACTTGAGATGGTCAAGCGAATCGCGCAGCGTGTGCAGCACATCGGCGGCGGCGGCCTTGCCCGTTTGCAGCTGGCGGATCGCGGTGCTGATGTGCGAACCCACGCCATCGTGCATGTCGCGCAGGATGCGCGTGCGCTCGTCGTCCCGCGCCTGCTCGCGTGCCAGTGTCTCCACACGCTGGTAGCGCGTCTGCAGCGCGAACTCCTTGGCTTTCACCTGGGCCGCCATGCCAGACAGCAAGTCCCGCAGCTGGCCGCTTGTGAAGCGCAGGCGCGCGATGACCACATAGGCCAGCGCCAGCCCGAACAGGATCGAGCTGTAGCGCAGCATGGTGGTTCCGCCATAGGTTGCGCTGACGCGAAAGGCATAGATGTCGCGCATCCCGACCAGGGTGTTGAGCAGCAGCGCGACCGCCACCATCCTGTGGGCGATGGAGCCGTCGCGCAGGGCCTTGCGCATGAACACGGGCAGCAGCGCCAGGCAGGTGAGGCCGAGAGCGGCGTACCACAGTGTCAGCGCAAGCGGATATCCGTACAGCAGCGCCGCGGCAGTGGCGACTGGATTTGCGACCAGCAACAGCAGGATCCAGCGCCCCAGCCATCGGACCAGCGGATGCCGGCCCCAGCCGGCCACCTCGATGCAGAACAGCGCCATGGTGCATACCCAGACTGCCGTTGCGGCGATCGTGACCATGCCCCACCACGGCCAGCCGAACGGCGGAGTTTCAATCAGCACATCGCCGACATTCACCGTCCAGGAAAGCTCGGCAATGGCCGCCAGCAGGAACAGCCGATCGCGCAGGGGGCGGCCCATCGCCTGCCCGGCCTTGGGGCGGCCCATCTGCCCGGGCTCGGGGCGGCCCGCCTGCCCGGGCTCGGGGGGGGCCACCTGCGTCACCCACAATGCCAGCGCCACACCGCCCACCAGCAGGCTCAGCACCACCACGACCATCGATCCGGTGTTGCGCCAGCGGTAGTCGTGTTCATAGCGCCGCTGCACCTCGTCCAGCGGCCCAAGCACCAGCGGTGCCAGCCCGCCCCGACGGCCCTTGTCGACCCGTATGTGCACGCGAAACACGTTCTCCGTACGCAGCAATCCCGGCGTGATGTCGACAAATCGCGGCGACTTGGCATAGTCGGCACCATTGAAGTTCTGCATGTCGCCGTTTTTCTCCAGCAGGACGCCGTTGAGCCAGATCTCGTAGGCATTGCCGAGCCGGGATACATACAGGCCATACGGTCTGCCTGGCAACTCGGCAAGCGTGAACGGCAATTCGAAGTCGGCTGTCCCCTGCAGCCCTCCGTGGACGCGGTCCCAGTGGTAGGGCAGTTGCACGGCCAGCTGCTTCGTCTGCCCCTGGATCGTCACGCTCGCGCGGGCCTCGCGCAACTCCAGCGTCAGCGCGTTCGCCTGCACGGCCAGGCACAGCAGCACCGGTGCGACGAGCTGTCGGAGCAAACGGCGCAAACCTGCCCACAGGCCCTGCGCGGGCGGCGTGGGCGCGCGCAGTGATGTGCTGTCTACCCGGCCAGGCTCAGCCATGCCGGGGCAGCAGGCCCATGCGGGATGCCTCGAACACCGCTTCGCTCCTGGAGTTCACCGACAGCTTGGCATACAGGTTCTTGATGTGCGTCTGCACCGTGTGCACCGTCACGCTCTGCAGGCGCGCGATCTCCGCGTAGGTGAATCCACGCGCGATCAAGGCCAGGACTTCCTGCTCCCGGGGTGACAGCAGGCGGCGTTTTGGCATCGCGTGCGGGCCGGTGCCGGGCAGGGACTTGTCCGGCAGCCGTGATGCCGGGGCCGGACCTGCCGCGCGCCCCACCTGATCGGACCGGTACCTGGACAACACCCGGCGGGCGATCATCGGCGATATCGGCGATGCCCCGGCACGCATGTCGAGAATGGTCCGGGAAATGTCCTGCGGCCTCGAATCCTTGTGGATATAGCCCAATGCGCCGGCTTCGATGCTGGCCAGCACATTGGCGTCGTCCCCAAACATCGAGATGACCAGCGGCTCGCAGTGCGGATGCCGCAAGACCGCATGGCGGATCACACCCAGGCCGCTGCCATCGGGAAGACCCAGATCGACCAGCAGCGCATCGACGGTGTTCGAGTCGTCGTCCAGCCAGGCTGTCGCCTCGGCCACGGTGCCCACGCTCGCAGCCAGGCACAACTCGGCGCAGCGCTGCACGCTGTTCGCGAAAAAGCCTCTCATCTGCGGATCGTCCTCAACCACCAGCACACGCCAAACTTGCATTTCCCTGCCTTGATATCGATCCGTCCCCAGCCCAGCATCAGCGTGGCGCGCGGGCCCATGCGGCACCTCCCATATCCATGGGATGGCACCGAGCAAACCCGACGATAGCATCCTTCGGGCAGGCCCCATCCGTGCAATGACGCTGTATCCGATGTGCCCGTACTTCCAACAACCCGAGATATTTCCCATGAAATTGACACAGAAACGCGCCGCGCTGG
>CAZADK010000365.1:0-301 GCA_964483855.1 uncultured Rhodoferax sp. | reverse complement strand
CCGCCGCCACCATGGCAGCAGCGGCTTCAACGAGCGGCGGCGGATCGTCGGATGGCGTCGTCGCAACGGGCACCCCGACGGTTGCGACGAGCCTTCCAGGTGTTGCCGCGATCGGTGCGCCGATCACCGGCAGCGTATTTGCCATCGACGTGAATGGCAGGATCTCGCCGGCGGTGACCACCAGCGCCGGCGGTGGCTTCATCGTGGACGTCGGCGGCATGACGGCCCCCTACATCCTGAGCATCACCGGAACCGCAGGTGGCCGACTGGTGACGCTCAATTCGATCGCCACCGCCGCGGG
>CAZADK010000364.1:0-5108 GCA_964483855.1 uncultured Rhodoferax sp. | reverse complement strand
GCGCTACCAGCTGCGTGGCTTCAACGACGTCAAGGCACCGCTGCTGGCCGAAGCCACGCGCAATGCGCGCGAGCAAGCCGACAAGTTCGCGGCCGAAGCCGGCGCCCGGCTCGGGCCGCTCAAGAACGCCAACCAGGGCGTGATCCGGATCAGCGGGGATGATGGCAACGACTATGACGACGGCAGTTCGCGCACCAAGCGGCTGCGCGTCGTGAGTACCTTCGAATACGAGCTGCGATGAGACCCCTGATGCGACTCAGGCCGGCACCGCGCGCCCGACGCCGAGACGATCGACGCGCTGCTGGAGCAGGCGGGCAAGTTCGCCTCGCGCGGCCTTGGCGGCCACCAATGCCCCGTTTGCGAGTGGCAACAACGCGCAGCGCCGCGGTGGGCCAGGCTGACGCCGGACGCCTTTCTTGTACCCCAGCGTCTCGACATCGGCGATCAGTGCCGCGCTGAACATAGGCTGGCAGTTGCGATGCCACACAGCCTAACCAATTGCGTGGGGCTGCTGTCCGGATCGGCAGGGCCATAGCCGGACTTGATGAGTTCGATTGAACTTATTGTTTAGCACTCACTCCCATAGAGTGCTAATATTCCATTCAGCACACAGGCACAGGAGAAAGCAATGACACATCAGATTGGAACATCAGGCCACGCGGTGGCCTTGGCCAACCCATGGTCGGTCGTGCCCGCGCTGGGCAATCTGGATGCCTACATCTCGGCCGTGAACCGGCTCCCCATGCTCACCCTGGAGCAAGAGCAGTCGTACGCGCGCCAGTTGCGCGACCATAACGACCTCGAGGCGGCAGGCAAACTCGTGATGTCGCACCTGAGGCTGGTCGTTTCCGTGGCACGCCAGTATCTGGGCTACGGCTTGCCGCATGGCGACCTGATCCAGGAGGGCAATATCGGTCTGATGAAGGCGGTCAAACGTTTCGACCCGGAGCAAGGCGTGCGCCTGGTCAGTTATGCACTGCACTGGATCAAGGCCGAGATCCACGAATACATCCTGAAGAACTGGCGCATGGTCAAGGTCGCCACGACCAAGGCCCAGCGCAAGTTGTTCTTCAACCTGCGCTCGATGAAGCAGCGTTTCAAGTCCGACGATGCGGCGACCGACGCCGGGACGCACCGCGAGACGCTGAACGAAGAGCAGATCAACGCAATGGCCGCGCGGCTCAAGGTCAAGCGCGAAGAGGTGATCGAAATGGAAACCCGCCTCTCGGGTGGCGACGTGTTGCTCGACCCGGCGCCTTCGGACGACGGCGAGCAGGCCTTCGGTCCGATAACCTACCTGACCGACAGCAGCCACGAGCCCGCCGCCATGCTCGAGTCGCGCCAGCGCGACGTGATGGCCACCGATGGCATCGCGACGGCGCTGAGCACGCTGGATGAGCGCAGCCGACGCATCGTCGAGGAGCGCTGGCTCAAGGTCAACGACGACAACTCGGGCGGCATGACGCTGCACGACCTGGCCAGTGAATACGGCGTCAGTGCCGAACGGATCCGCCAGATCGAGGTGGCGGCCATGAAGAAGATGAAAAAGTCGCTCGCCGCCTACGCCTGACCTCGCAAAGCGACCGGAGGCTCAAGTCCGGTTGCAACCAGGCGACAGCACACGCCAGCCGAAGCCTCGCAGGGGGCTGCTGCTGGCGTTGTGTTTTCTGCTGTCAGGAGGCCTGCTTGAGCAACTGCTGGATGTCGCCCGCCAGCGGCTTGACGCCCATCCCATACCTGGTGAACAGCCGCAACTGGCCTTTCGTGTCATAGACATAACTGCCGGCCGAGTGGTCCATCGTGTAGCTGGTCTCGGTGCGGCCTTCAACCCGCTTGTAGTAGATCTTGAAATCCTTGGCCAGCGCCGCGAGTTGCTCGGGGGACGTCGGGCGCAAGGCGATGAAGGACGGGTCGAAATTGCCCAGATAGGCCTTGAGCACCTCGGGGGTGTCGCGCTGCGGATCCACGGTGACAAAGATGCCCTGGAGCCGCTCTCCATCCTTGCCGAGCAGCTTGCGGATCTCGGCCAGTTCGTTCATCGTGGTCGGGCAGACATCCGGACACTGCGTATAACCGAAAAAGACCACCACGACCTTGCCCGCGAACTCGCCGATGCTGCGCTCGCGGCCGTTCGCGTCGGGCAGCTTGAAGTCCCGCGCATAGTCCGCACCGGTGACATCGATCGACACAAAAGAGGGCTTGTTGTCGAAACATCCCGGCAACACTGCAACGCCGGCCATCAACAGGACAGCGCAAGACCAGCGGCGGGAAACAGGAGACATCGTCATAAGGCGGTGTGGGCTAGGGAATTCAGAACAGATAATGGTCCACCAGCAAGGCGGCAAACAAAAGGCTCAGGTGGTACAGCGAAAACCGGAAGGTGCGGCGCGCCAGCGCATCCGAATAATCCCTCCAAAGCCAGAACGCGTACAGGCAAAATGCGGCACCCAGCAGCACGGCTGCGCCCAGGTAAAGCCAGGAACTCATGCCATAGACGAACGGCAACAGGCCGGCTGCGAACAACACAACGGTATACAGCAGGATCTGCAGCCGGGTGAATTCGCTGCCATGGGTCACCGGCAACATCGGCAGGCCCGCCTTGCGGTAGTCCTCCACCCGGTACAGCGCCAGTGCCCAGAAATGTGGTGGCGTCCACAGGAAGATGATCAGGAACAGGATCAGCGCTTCCGGGCCGACGTCGCCGGTCATCGCTGCCCAGCCCAGCACCGGCGGCATGGCGCCCGACGCACCGCCGATCACGATGTTCTGCGGCGTGAGCGGCTTGAGGATCACGGTGTAGATCAACGCGTAGCCAACGAAGGTGGCGAAGGTGAGCCACATCGTCAGCGGATTGATCCAGAAATACAGGACGACTGAACCGGCGGCACACAACACGCCGGAGAACAACAGTGTCTGGCTGTTGCTCAGTTCACCGCGCGCGGTGGCCCGCCACGCGGTGCGTTTCATCTTGGCGTCGATGCGTTGCTCGACAATGCAGTCGAAGGCCGCCGCCGCCGCCGCCACCAGCCAGACACCCAGACAGGCGATCGCGGCCTGCCCCCCCTGCGGCCAGGTGGGCGCACCCGGCACGGCCAGCACCATGCCGATCAGCGCGCAAAACACGATCAGCTGGATCACCCGCGGCTTGGTCAGGGCCATGAACTGGCGCGTAACGGAGACGGCAGACGTCGTCGAGACGGCGGTCGTCGATGGCGAGTGCGCTTTCATCACAGACTCCCGGCCGGCATCGCCGACATCTTGACCGACGCGCTGCGCGTCACTCGGGATGCCGACAAAGCCCAGGTGATCGCCACCACCAGCGCCGCGGCGCCGCCCGTATGCAGCAAGGCTGCCAGCAAAGGCCAGCCCAGCACCACGTTGCTCAACCCAGTGGCCAGCTGAAGTGCCGCCAGGCCACCGATCCAGCGCGACACACTGCGCAAACCGTTGATCCGCGACAGACGCCAGGCCAGCAGTGCCAGCACGACGAGCACCACATACGCCATCAGCCGGTGCGCGTAATGGATGGCGGTCAGCGCGGGAAAGGAAATCATCGCGCCATCGCCGGTCATGCCCAGGTGGCGCCAGAGCTCGAAACCTTGGTCGAACCGCATGGGGGGCCACCAGCTGCCCTGGCAGGTCGGGAAGTCGGTGCAGGCCAACACCGCGTAGTTCGTGCTGACCCAGCCGCCCAGCGCCAGTTGGAGTACCAGCAGGCCCGTGGTCAGCAGCAGGAATCCACGCGTAGCGGCGTCAACGGGCACCAGCGACGAACCGGCGACCAGGGAGCGGGTCAGCCGTTGGACCTGCAGCGTCAGCAAGGAGAGCAGGAAGAGCCCGCCGAGCAAGTGCAGTGTCACGATGGCCGGAAACAGCTTCATCGTGACCGTCAGGGCGCCAAACGCGCCCTGCACGCAGACCCAGACCAACGTGGCGGTCGGCCACCAGGGGTTGAGCGCGGGTACAGACGATCCCGCGCGCATGCGCTGGCGCCAGCTGGCCACCGTCAGGATCAGGATCAAGGCGCCCACGCCGGTGGCCATATAGCGGTGCGCCATCTCGATCCAGGCCTTTCCGTGCGTCACCGGTCCGCTTGGCATTGCCGCCTGAGCCGCGCTGATCTCGGCCTTCGCACCGACCGGGCTGGCGCTGCCATAACAACCCGGCCAGTCCGGACAACCCAATCCGGAGTCCGACAGCCGGGTGAAGGCGCCGAACAGCACCAGGTCGAAGGTCAGAAACAGTGTCAGGACGGTTGCGGCGCGCAGCCAATGGGCAGGCGACTGCCCGCGTACACGCAGGCGCAGCCAGCCCAGGGCCACGGCGGCCAGGGCCGCACCTGCGAGCAGAATCTGCAGGATCGGTGCCAGATCCACGGCTGCGATTTCACTCATCGTACCCACCCATACCGGTGCAAACGCGGCAGGCCGACAGCATTGCCACTCGACCGGTCCACGGATGCTGGCAGCCCGTCAGGGTGCTGCAAACGACGCGCGCGCGGGGATTCATGCACGTCAACGCCCCGCCGTATCCCAGGATGCGCTGGCACGCAATACGCGTCCGATGTCGCGCTTGGCCTTGGCCGCTCCGGACATGTCGAGCCCGGCCGGAAAACGCATCATCCAGTTGCCCAGCGGATCGACCAAGTACAGATGGTCCGGCAGACCGCGTCCTGCTTGCGCCGCCAGCCACCGAGCCAATGCGGTTGCCTCGACGCGCAGCACAGTGGCTTCGCGGAGTGCCGGCAGCAAGGCCTCGGACACCGGAGCCTGGTCGTCGATCAGCCAGACGCGGTCCACGCGATCCTTCTCCTTGCCCAGGCTCTCGCGCAGCTGGCGTTGCATGTACAAATCGTTTTGGCACTGGGCAGCACAGGCGCCACTGGCAACGGTCACCAACAGCCACTGGCCCTTGAGCGTGCGCAGATTGAGCGACTTGCCATCGAGGGTCGTACCCACCAGATCCGGCAGTGGCCGCTGCGGATCGATCAAGGTACCGAAAACGCTCCGAGCCTCGGGACGCCAGACATAGTAGGTCAGATAGGACGCCACCACCGGCGCGGCACACAACAGAAACACGACCATCATCTTCCAGCGCCCGAGGCGGGT
>CAZADK010000363.1:0-5109 GCA_964483855.1 uncultured Rhodoferax sp. | reverse complement strand
TATTTCGACTCCCTGCTCCGCCTCGGCACGTGGTGGTCACCTAACTGCAAATGAATCGCGACAATTCTCTGATTCGCCACCATAGTCGTCACACTGGTTGGAGCAAGCAAGGTCCCCAAGACGGACACACGAGAGTCGCATGCACCGAAGCCATGCAGTAGTTGGATCGCCAGCATCGCGACGATCCAAGGCACGGGCCCGACCTGCAAACACAGTTTGCGCCCACTCTTTGCAAATGGATCAATCATGAATTTTCTCGCGACCAGTCAGGTTGGAGATCATTAGCGCAACGGGCGCCAGCCAAATCTCGGTGCCAAGAATCCGCATGGCGTCCAGTGGCACTTGCCGTGCTCCGTTTTGGCGAACTTTCAGGATCGATCAAACTGTCGCGCGAACTCAGCAATGATTTGCGGCTTTGCGTCCATATGGTCGCGATGTTGTCCATCGGGTGTAAGACAGTCAACGATTTTGTTGACAATATTTAATGCGTCGCCGTAAGATCGAATCGGTCAACCATGCACGATATTTCGGCGGGAAGTTTTGAGCCCGTGTTCTGCCAACAAGTGGAGTTGCCATGCCTTTCCTGTCCGCCGGCGACACATCGTTCTGGGACAACTGCCCAGAGCCCCGACGCCAGCAAGGCAACCCGCCCTCTATCGCCTGTTTGCGTCTGGCCATTTGAAGTCATCGTGTCGAGAAACCTGAAAACCGGCGATGACTGGCTCTGGCCGGGACACGCAATGATCAGCAAACCTGAGATTCCGTATGGTCCGAACGTCGCATACCACGAGGGCTGCCCGGCTTCCGAAATACTCAACAATTGCTGCGGACTTCACAGCCCGCAACAGGAAACCGGGAACGGGCCAGGCGTCTTCAACGCGTCGATGCCGCAAGGCCCCGCAGACCTGTATGCAGGCGGCCGAGCACAAGAACAAATGTGGAAACGCCGCCGGAAACTAGCTGCGAAACATTGGACACACGTTGCGGAAGACATCGATGAAAATCGACGGAAAGAATTTAGACTACCAATTGTTTATAAACAATGACGTTGTATATGAACAAAAGTTACCAGAAGGACAGTAGAAAATGCTGCTAGACCGACAAGCCCGCCAAGACCCACAATACGAGGCGCTGATCATCGGCGCCGGGGTATGCGGGATCTACCAGGCGTTCCGCCTGAAGGAGTTGGGTATGCCGGCAACCGTCCTGGAGCGCGCGCCCGACGTTGGCGGTACCTGGCACTGGAACCGCTACCCAGGCTGCCGCTTCGACTCCGAGAGCGAGACCTACGGTTATTCATTTTCCAAAGAGCTGCTCGCAGAATGGGACTGGAAAGAGCATTTCGCCGGGCGCGCGGAAACGGAGCAATACCTGCATTACGTGGTCGACAAGTTCGGCTTGCGTAAGAACATCCAGTTGAATTGCACCGTCACCTCGGCGCGCTGGAGTTCGAAAAACCGTGTGTGGTCGGTGGGGCTGGCTGACGGCCGCTCGCTGACCACCCGATTCCTGCTGACTGCCATCGGCCTGCTGTCGTGCCCCACGCTGCCACGCTACCCCGGGGTCGAAAGCTTCAAGGGCCTGTCGTTCCACACTTACCACGCGCCCAAAGAGCCTATAGACTTTTCGGGCAAACGCGTCGCGGTCATCGGAACCGGCGCAACCGGGGTGCAGTTGATCTCGGAGATCGGCTACAAGGTGGGCAGCCTGGCCGTTTTCCAGCGGCGCCCGAACTGGTGTGCGCCCTTGAACAACAGCCCCATTACTCCGGCCGAAATGCAGGAGATCAAACGCAATTACGAAGCGATACTCCGGCGTTGTCACGATACCCCCAGCGGGTTCGTGCACGACGTCGATCCGCGCAAGACACTGGAGGTTGCGTCAGAGGACCGCGAGGCTTTCTGGGAAAAGCTTTACGCTGGCCCGGGCTTCGGCATCTGGCTGGGCAATTTCAAGGACATGCTGGTCGACCAGGAGGCGAATGCCGAGTTCTCTAAGTTCGTCGCGAAGAAGATTCGCCAGCGCGTGAAGGACCCGGCAATCGCCGAGATGCTGGTGCCCAAGGACCACGGCTTCGGCACCCGGCGCGTGCCGATGGAGACACTCTACTACGAGGTCTTCAACCGTGACAACGTCACGCTCGTGGATGTCGGCAAGACACCGATAGAAAGCGTGACGCCAACCGGAATCCGCACGAGCGACAAGGACTACGAGTTCGACATCATCGTCTACGCGACCGGCTTCGACGCCATCACCGGCTCCTTCGACAAGATGGACATCGTGGGTGAAAACGGCCTGAGCCTGAAGCAGAAGTGGCACGACGGCCCGACCACGGCTTTTGGCCTGGCGGTCAAGGGATTCCCCAACATGATCACTCTGGCCGGGCCGCAGAGCGGCTCGGTAGCCACCAACTTCCCGCGTGGCATCGAAGAGGCTGTGAACTGGTGCAGTGGGCTGCTCGCATACATGCGCGAGCACGGCCACACGCGGGTGGAGACCAAGCTGGCGACCGAGACCGATTGGGGTGAACATGTCAGGAAGATGTCAGAGCGCATTCTGTTCGGCCGCGAGCAGTCCTGGTTCACCGGATACAACTCCAATGTCGATCGCGCCTATACCAACCGTTGCCTGATTTACGCTGGCGGTGCCCAGCGTTACCGCGAATATCTGGGGCAGCAGAGCACTCAGGGATACCTCGGCTTCGATCTGAGCTGATCGCAAACGGCACGAAGTCGCCGATTTACAAGGAGACACCCTTGACGCAACCAACCACCACCATGAAATTCTCCAGCGGACTGAAAGGACTGGACCTGAACGCCAAGCCGGACTCTATCTGGGACATCGTTCAGGCAAGGGCCGAAGCGCTGGGTGATAAAACCTTCCTGAACTTCATAGACCACGGCGAAAAGATGAGCTACCGCGACGCAGCCGACCGCTCCTCGGCCATAGGTCGGGGCTTGCTGGAACTCGGCGTCAAGCGCGGCGACAAGGTCGGCTTGCTGCTTGCGGGCTCTACACTGCATGTTTACGCTTGGTTCGCGACCCTGGGCGCCAGCTTGGTCGATGTGCCCATAAATCCCGACTTTCGCGGCGAAGTGCTGGACCATGCCATGCGCAAGATCGAGGTCACGGCCGCTTTCGCGGACGAATTCGGGCTGGAAGCGCTGGAAAGCGCGAGCCCCGAGGTGCGCGGCAATCTCGCTGTGCTCGTCGTTTCCGACAAAGTGTACGCGCGGGCGCGCGGCGCCGGCAAGGTGCCCAGCGGCGTAGGCCGTTTCATTGCGCTGTCCGAGGTCGAGGCGGTCGGGCGCTCCAGCAAGCTTCCCGCCGCCGAGGTGGACTCGCGTGCGCTGTCTTCGATCCGCTTCAGTTCCGGCACGACCGGGCTGCCCAAGGGGGTGATGATGGACCACGGCCATATGCTGGCCAGCGCGCGAAAGTTCAACGACATGATGGAGTACAGCCAGCAGGACACCATGTACACCTGTTTTCCGTTCCACCACGTGTTCGCAACGATTACCGGTGTGTTGTCCACAATGTGCACCGGCGGCAGCATGATCGTCGCCCAAAAGTTCAGCGCCAGCCGCTACTGGCAGGACATCCGCGAGAACGGCGTGACCCGCGCGCACTTGCTCGATCCATTGGTGCCGCTGTTGATGAAGCAACCAGCCAGCGATCTGGACCGGCAGCACAAGGTGCCGGTGGTGTACACCGCCGCCGGCCACTACCCGGAGTTCGAGGAGCGCTTCGGAGTGCGCATCATCTCGCTCTACGACATGAGCGAGCTGACGGTGGTCGCGCATTACCCGCCAGGCCTGGCACGCCGCGAAGGCAGCTGCGGCAAGGAGTCGGGCCTGTTCGACGTGTCCATCGTAGACGACGACGGATGCGAAATGCCCACCGGCTCGGATGGAGAAATCCTGGTGCGGCCGAAATACCCGAGTCTGATGTTCATGGGCTATTACAACGATGCCGACCAGACTGTGGAGCGCTGGCGCGACATGTGGTTCCACACCGGGGACCGCGGCAAGAAGGACGCTGAAGGCTACTTCTATTTCCTTGGCCGTGTCGGTGACCGCATCCGCCGGCGCGCCGTCAACATATCGGCCGAACAGGTGGAACGGATCGCTCTGCAGAATCCCGCCATCCTCGAGTGCGCGGTGATCGCAGTGCCATCGCAGTTAGGCGAGGACGACATCAAGCTGTGCGCGTGCCTCGTGGCCGGAGGCAGGGTCACGCCGGCCGATATCGCGGAAGCGCTGGCGGCTGTCCTGCCTAAAGCCATGACGGTGCGCTACTTCGAGATCTTCGAAGTGCTGCCCAAGACACAGACCGAGAAAGTTCAGCGCGCAGCGTTGCGCAAACTCGGAGAACGGGGCTTGACGCCCCAGACTTGGGACCACGAAATGCGCCGCTTCTGGTCACCCGGCGCCTAGGCCCGGGGATGAAGCGCCTGCCCCGTTTCGGCGTCGTAGTCGACGCACTGGGGCAAGGCTCGACGGCCATTCTGTATTCGGGGTGCGCCAAGCCCGTATGGCTGGCAACATGCACGGCCAACCATGCCCTTGCAATGGTAGGCACGCGGCTCATCATCCTTCGGCATCACTCAGCGATCTGAAGGCTTCGGCCAGCAGTCGTGGTGCCGCACCCCAATTAAGACCTGCGGAGCGGGCTGGTCAAGGCAGTGTCACCGATGTTCGCGACCGCGAAGCTCGCTTACAAAGTAAATAAGGAGAAGCCCGACAGGCTCAGGCAGCGTGAAACCAGAGTCGCCGAATCGGTATTTCGTCGCCTCTGGCACTAGGCCAAGGCAACTCGGTTTTGGTGACCTAAACTGCTTCAACCGCCCGCTGCGGACCCGGATGTCATCGGTGCGGAGGGGTCCAGCCAACAATGGCTGGCCCTTATCCCGATGTCCTGGCTGGCCGTGCGACAGGCTTGTGAGCTCCCGCAACACGCCTGCCGAATCTGCTTTCGATCGCGTGGCGGGTTATCGCGCCCATCGGCCGGGGCCAACCGACGAGTATGGCGCCTGCCGCCACGTCCGCCACCCGCAGCCTTGTCCAACGAGGTATGGGCCTGAACGGGGCGCGTATTTCCAACCAGGAA
>CAZADK010000362.1:1854-5111 GCA_964483855.1 uncultured Rhodoferax sp. | reverse complement strand
GATCACCTGCTTGGCGTTTTCGCGCAGCTTGGACACCAGCGGCGAGAAGTCGGAGTCGCCGCTGATGATGACGAAAGTGTTGACATGCGATTTGGTGTAACACAGGTCGAGCGCATCGACGACCAGCCGGATGTCGGCCGAGTTCTTGCCGGATTGGCGCACATGCGGGATCTCGATCAGCTCGAAATTGGCCTCGTGCATCGTCGCCTTGAAGCCCTTGTAGCGCTCCCAGTCGCAATACGCCTTCTTGACGACGATGCTGCCCTTGAGCAACAGCCGCTCGAGGATGGGTTTGATGTCGAATTTTTCCTGGCTCATGTCGCGCACGCCGAGCGCGACGTTCTCGAAGTCGCAGAACAAGGCCATGCTGAGGTCGTCGTGGTTGGAGGCCATCGGGTTGTCTTCTTGGTAGCGGTAAAGATGTCGATCATCACACGGATCGATTTCGGGCCATGCTGTGCGGACTGCACAATAGCGGCCGGCACATAAGTGTCGTCGATCGAGGAAACATGCAGATGATGTCGCAGGTGGACGAAGGCGGGGTAACCGAACGCGGACCAACGGCTGGCGAAGTCGTGCCGCAAGCGGCTCTGACCTCGGTGTGCGCGCAGTCGCCGCTGCATTCGCGGCGCAATGTCACGGCGCGGTGCCAGCAAGCGCCCTCGCTCGCACCGCAGGCATTCGTCCGTGTCCTGGGGGAGCCATGAAACGCAATCCCTCGGACAGCCGCACGCCGTGCCCTTGCGGCTCCGAGCTGTCGTATGCTGATTGTTGTGGCCGTTGGCATGCCGGGCTGGCGCACGGCGAACATGCACCCACACCCGAGGCCTTGATGCGCTCGCGTTACAGTGCCTATGCCCGGGCGCTGCCAGATTACCTGCTGGCGACCTGGCATGGTTCGACCGCACCGGGTGAGCTGGAGTTGTCCCCGATCAAGTGGCTGGGGTTGGAGGTGCACCATGCCGATGCGCGTGGCGATGCCGGCGTGGTGGAGTTTGTGGCGCGTTGCCGTGACAGTGCCGGCCGGGCTGAACGCATGCATGAGATCAGCCGCTTCGTGCGCGAGCAGGGACGCTGGTATTACATCGATGGCCAGGCCCCGACCGATGCCTTGAATTAGACTGGCACGATTCCCGCACCCGCGTTGCAGCAAACCGGGGCATACAGACACAGGAGATTCGCATCATGGGCTGGCATCACAAGGTGTTGAGGGTTGACCTGACCGCAGGGACGTGTACGTCCGAACCCTTGCGGCGGGACTGGGCAGAACAATACCTGGGCCAACGCGGGCTGGCCACCAAGTACCTGATGGAGGAGATCGACCCGGCCGTCGATGCCGTGTCGCCCGACAACAAGCTGATCATCGCCACCGGGCCACTGACCGGCACCATGGCCGCCACCGGCGGGCGCTGGTCGGCAGTGACCAAGGGCGCGTTGACTGGCGCCATCGCCTGCTCGAACTCGGGCGGACAATTCGGCGGAGAGCTCAAGCAGGCCGGCTGGGACATGGTGATCCTGCAGGGGCGCTCCCCCAAGCCGGTGTATCTTTACATCGAAGATGGCAAGGCCGAACTGCGGGACGCCGCCCATCTGTGGGGCAAGACGGTGTGGCAGACCGAGCCGGCGATCAAGGCGGCGCACAAGGATCCCTTGATCCGCGTGGCATCCATCGGCCAGGCCGGCGAGACCGGTTGCCGGTATGCCTGCATCGTCAATGACATGCACCGCGCGGCAGGGCGCTCCGGCGTGGGTACGGTCATGGGTTCGAAGAATCTCAAGGCGATCGCGGTGCGCGGCACGGTCGGTGTCACGCCGGTCAACCCCAAGGCTTTCATGACCGCGGTGCGGGCGGCCACCAAGGCCCTGGCCAACAACGAGGGGCGCAAATCGTTGACCCGGTTCGGCACGATTCCGATGATGGACGTGACCGGCACCTTCGGCGCCTTGCCCACCCGCAACAACCGCGAGGTGCAGTTCGAGGGCCTGCTGAAGATGAACGCCAGCTTCATGAACAAACCCAACAAGAACGGCCATACCAACCTGATCCGTAACGGCGCCTGTTTCGGTTGCACCATCGGTTGCGGGCGGATCTGCCATATCGATCCCGCGCACTGGAGCGTCAAGGACCGGCCCCAATACCACGGCGCATCCGGCGGTCTGGAGTACGAAACCGCCTACGCGCTGGGCGCCGCAGTCGGTGTCGATGACATGGACGCGGCCACCTTCGCCGGCTTCCTGTGCAACGAATACGGCATGGATCCGATCTCGCTCGGCGGCTCGATCGCCGCGGCGATGGAGCTGTTCGAAATCGGCGTCATCACTGAAAAGGAGACCGGCGGCCTGTCTTTGAAGTTCGGCGACGCGAAAGCCATGTGCCAGCTGGCCGAGCTGGCCGGCAAGGGCGAGGGCTTCGGGCGCGACATTGCGCTGGGCTCGAAACTGCTGTGCGAGAAATACGGCCGTCCCGAGTTGTCGATGGCTGTCAAGGGTCAGGAGTTCGCCGCCTACGACGGACGCGGCATGCAGGGCATGGGCCTGGCGTATGCGACCAGCAACCGCGGCGCCTGCCACCTGCGCGCCAATCCCTACGGCCATGATTTCGGCTCCACCGAGATCGCCGGCAAGGCCAAGGTCGTCAAGGAGTCGCAGGACTTCATCGCGGCGATCGATTCCACCGGCCTGTGTTCGTTCACCAGCCATTCCGGCGTAACGGAAGCGTTGTACGCCAGCCAGATCGATGCCGCCGTCGGCGGTGGCTGGACGGCGCAGCGCATGCGCGAGACCGGCGAGCGGATCTGGAACCTGGAGCGCCAGTTCAACCTGGCGGCGGGACTGACGAAGAGCGACGACACCTTGCCCCGGCGCCTGCTGACCGAGCCGGCTCCCAGCGGCACGGCCAAGGGCCTGGTCGCGCGCATTCCTGAAATGCTGCCGGAGTATTACGAGTTGCGTGGCTGGTCCGTGGATGGTATTCCGACCTCCGATACGCTGGCTCGGCTGGGCCTGGGGCAGCCGGCGTCGCACGCGAGTTGATCTGCCGCCGCCGCGCCCTTCCAGTGACCGGTTCAGCCTGACCGCATCTGGTCGAATCCGGCTTGAGGACGAAGGGCAAGATGTCTCCATGCAGGGCCGCCACCGTGTCGGGGCGCTCATGAGGAAACGCCGGGCCGCTCCCAAGTTTCCTCGCGCCCCCATGGGGGGCCTCATGAGGAAACGCCGGGCCGCTCCCAAGTTTCCTCGCGCCCCCATGGGGGGCC
>CAZADK010000362.1:0-1754 GCA_964483855.1 uncultured Rhodoferax sp. | reverse complement strand
TGGCGAAGACAGGGCTGGGGGCGCTCTCAGGTGGCGAGCAGCACCCCGGGCGACTCGACAAGGCCGCGGACGGCCTGGATGAACATCGCCGCATCCTGCCCGTCCACGACCCGATGGTCGAACGAGGACGACAGGTTCATCATCTTGCGCGCGACAAAGGCGCCAGCCATCACCATCGGCCGCTCGACGATGCGGTTGACGCCGACGATGGCCACCTCTGGCGCGTTGACGATCGGCGTGGACACGATACCGCCCAGCGCGCCCAGGCTGGTCAGTGTGATGGTCGAGCCGGTGAGTTCATCGCGGGTCGCCCGACCGGAACGCGTCATCTCCGCTAGCCGGCTGATCGCGCGGGCGTTGGTCCACAGGTCGCCGTCCTGCGCATGGCGCAGCACCGGTACCATCAGGCCGGCCTCGGTCTGGGTCGCGATGCCCAGGTGCACCGCGCCGTGCCGCGTGATCACGCCGGTGTCGTCGTCGAACAGCGCGTTGATCTGCGGAAAATCGGCGATCGCCAGCACCATGGCGCGGACCAGGAAGGGCAGCAGCGTCAGCTTGCCCCGGTTGTTGCCGAAGCGGGTGTTGAGTTGCGCGCGCAGGGATTCGAGTTCGGTGACGTCGCATTCCTCGACATAGGCGAAATGCGGAATCCGGCGCTTGGATTCCTGCATCTTTTGCGCGATGCGCCGGCGCAGCCCGATGACCTTGATGTTCTGCACGATGTCTTCGCCGGTGCGCGCCGTCGTGCTTGGCGCTGGCGCAGTTGCAGCGGAGCCCGGTGCGCCATGCTGTTCGGCATGTGTGTCCAGGTCCGCCTGCATGATGCGGCTGCCAGCGCCGGTCGCGCGCACCTGGCGCAGATCGACGCCCAGTTCCCAGGCACGGCGGCGCACTGCGGGCGAGGCGATCGGCCTGTCATCCGGGCTGGCAGGGGCGACCGGCTTCGCGGGCGACGTTATCGGCCTGTCATTCGGGCTGGGAGGGGCGACCGGCTTCGCGGGCAACGCTTTCGGTGCTGCCGCCGGGGACGCAATGGCCTTGGCGGTAACTGCCTTGCCTGCCACGTTGGCCAGGGTGGCAGGGGACGCAGGTTCGTCGTCGGTGTCGCGCGCGGGTTTCGCTGCAGCCGCAGTCGAGGCAACAGGCGCTGTTTCGGCTGCGCCATCGCCGTCCGTGGCGATCTCGATCAGCGTCGCACCCACCGCCAGCACCTCGCCCATCTCGCCACCGAGCCGGGCAACCTTGCCCGCCACCGGAGACGGAATCTCCACCGTGGCCTTGTCGGTCATCACGTCGGCCAGCAACTGGTCTTCTGCGACCATGTCGCCGGCCTGCACATGCCACGCCACGACTTCGACTTCGGTGATGCCCTCGCCCAGGTCGGGCATCTTGACGGTGTGAATGGCCATCGTCATGCCTCCATGGTGCGTTGCAAGGCGGCCGCCACGCGCGTCGGGCCGGGGAAGTAGGCCCATTCCTGGGCATGGGGGTAGGGCGTGTCCCAGCCGGTGACGCGCTCGATTGGCGCCTCGAGGTGGTAGAAGCAGTGCTCCTGCACCAGCGCGGCCAGTTCGGCGCCGAAGCCGCTGGTGCGCGTGGCCTCGTGCACCACGACACAGCGGCCGGTCTTCTTCACCGACGCGACGATGGTGTCCAGGTCCAGTGGCCAGATGCTGCGCAGGTCGATGATCTCGGCGTCGATGCCGCTCTCGGTGGCCGCCGCCTGCGACACATAGACCATGGTGCCGTAGGTC
>CAZADK010000361.1:0-5112 GCA_964483855.1 uncultured Rhodoferax sp. | reverse complement strand
GAAGCGCCAGCGGTGCAGCCGGGTCTTCATCTTGTATTGGTCCAGGTAGGACATCATGCGCTCGTAGCCCTTGGGCGCGCCGTCGAAGTTCTTCGGTTCGGGCTCTTCCTGGAAGTAGCCGTCGAGCACGATGGTGTTGCCTTCCTCATAGGCGTTGAGCCAGTGCAGCACGAAGGTGGGCGCGGCTTCGAACCAGCGGATGTGCTGCACCTGCCCGCGGCGCGGGATGATGGCAAATCGCGACGGCATGTCGGGATGGAACTTCACCACGTGTTTGCCCTGGCGCAGCAACTCCGGATCCCAGAACAGCGGAAAGTCGTTGAGGATCACGAAGTGCTCCGTGAACGCCATGTCATGGGGCAGGCGCGGGCCTGGCAGCGGGATCGGTACGTAGTGCACCAGCTTGTCTTGCCGGTCGACCACGCCGTAGTGCATGTAGGGCGCGTGTTTGGAGTAGTTGAAGAACAGCAGCTCACCGTTGGCTTCATCGACCTTCATGTGTGCCGAGATGCCGTCCAGCGGAGACCAGGGTGGAATACCCTGTGGCTCCAGCGTCAGCGGATCCAGCCGATAACCCTCGCCGCACTGGTAATAGGCGGTCAGTGCCTTGCCCGCATGCACCACCACGTCGGTGCTCGATGCGTCCTTGATCGACCCGTGCGCGCCCCAGCCCGGGCGCGTCGACAGGCGCGGATCCTCCATCAGGCCGGCCCACAGGCGCCGGTTGGCTTCGATCTCGGCCGACAACCCTTTGGTCTGCACGAAGCGGTTGCGGTAGTCGGCCTTGCCGCCGCGCAACGCGAGCATGTGCACCATGCCGTCGCCGTCGAAGGGGTGGTAACGCCCGATCGAGCGGTAGACCGGGTTCTGGGTGTTGCGCAGGTAGACGCCGTCGATGTCGCCCGGAATACGGCCCGACAACACCGGCAGGTCGGTGGCATTGACCTCCTCCAGCAAGGGTGTCCAGGCGCCCCGCAGGTAGGGGTGGTCGCCGGGGTCGATGTCACTGTGCAGGGTGCGGATGTGTTCGATGCGCATCGTGGAGATCCTGGTTCAGGTTGCCATGTGTCCGGGTGGGTGAAAACCGACGTCCCACGGCGTGACGGCTTCGCCGCAGCCGCTGCAGGACACCTGGGGCGTGAACGGCTGGCCGCAGGCCTTGTGTACCGGCCGGATGGAGCTGGGCTGGTGCAGGTATTCGCGCGCGGCCCAGTTGGAAAAACACACCAGGTACCCGAACAAGTCGCGGCTCGACGGGGTAAGGCGGTAGACGGTGCGCCGGGCGTCGTGGGTGTCTGTTTGGGCCAGCAGCAGCCCGGCCTCGACCATGCTGCTCAGGCGGCGCGCCAGCACACTGCTGGCGATACCCAGCACATGCAGCAACTGGTCGAAATAGTGGCAGCCCAGCACCACCGCGGTCACGATCATCAGCGACCAGCGGTCGACCCGCAGGCCCAGCCCCATGCTGGCGGCGCCGTTGCTGGCCAGGCGCGCTCCCCGGCCCGACGGCGCGGCTTGCGCCAGCAATTCCGGATTGGGCCGCAGCGTGAGCTGCAGGTCGTTGATGCCGACCTTGCCGGCGCAGGCCGCGCAGGTCAGGGTGGGCACGAAGTGATGGCCGCATTTGCGGTGGAACAACTTGTCGGGCAGCTGCGAGCGCCGGCTGCCCCAGCGCCGTTCCCAGACCCAGACCATCAGCACATGGGGGTAGAGTTTCGTGCCCGCCGCGGTCAGGTGGTAGGCCATGCGCCGCGGCCGCTCCTGGTAGGCGCGCTGGCGCATCAGGCCCAGCGCGACCAGCGTCTTGAGCCGGCTGGCCAAGGTAGGGCGCGCGATGCCCAGCTGGTTCTGCCAGTCGTCGAAACGGTTCACGCCAGTGAATGCGCCCATCATCACCGCCATGGTCCAGCGTTCGCCCAGCACCATCAGGCCGTGGTTCAGCGTGCTGCTGGCCAGCGCGTCGCGCGTCAGGTCCAGGTCTGGCGCGAAGGACAGCGCAGATGCCGAGGCCATACCGGCTGCGGGTTGCGTCAGGCGCCGCGGGCCACGACGAAACTGGCCACCGTGGCGCAGGAGCCGCCGATGTTGAGCGTCTGGATACGCCGCGCGCCCTCGATCTGCATGTCGCCGGCCTGCCCGGTGACCTGGCGGGCGGCATCGAGCAACATGCGCGCGCCGGTTGCGCCCACCGGATGGCCGCAGCCGATCAGGCCACCACTCATGTTGATCGGGCAGCTGCCGCCACGTTCGATCCGGCCGTCCTCGATCGCCTGCCAGCTCTGGCCGGGCGGCGTCAGCCCCAGGTGGTCGATGGCCATGTACTGCGTGGTGGTGAAGCAGTCATGGGTCTCGACGCCATCCATGGCGGCGATGCCCGACACGCCGGCGCGGCGCCAGGCGTCCTCGATGGTCTGGCGCACATGCGGGAACACATAGGGCTCGTGCGCGCTGCGCTCCAGCTTGTCCTTGAGCCGCAGCCCGGCGTTGCGGTGGCCCCAGCCGGCGATACGCGGCAGTTGGTCCAGCGTCGTGCCACTGCGCTGCGCATGGGCACGCGCGAAATCGGCCGACGCCAGCACGACGGCGCAGGCGCCGTCGGTGATCTGGCCGCAATCCTGGCGCCGCGAGCCCGGCTCGATCAGCGGATTGGCCTGGTCGTCGTCGGTGAAACTCTTGTCGTCGAACTGCCACTTGCGGGTCTGCGCCAGCGGATTGCGTTTGGCATTGCCGTAGTTGAGTTCGGCGATACGGTTCAGGTACTTGCGGTCCAGGCCGTATCGCTTGTCGTATTCGCCGGCCAGCAGGCCGAACGCAGCCGGCCACATGAAGGTGCAATCGATGTCCTCATGGCCTTGCCAGGCTGCCGCATTCTGGTTGGCCGAGGCCTGGTCGCCCGGCAGGTTCTTGAACTCCTCGACACCGAGCACCAGCACGCAGTCGTAACGCCCGGCCTCGATCTCGGCCATGGCGGTGAGGATGGCCAGCGACGACGACGCACAGGCGCCTTCGTGGCGCATGGCAGGCACACCCCAGAGTTCAGGCACCACCTGCGCCACCATCGCACCCAGGTGGGCCTGCTGGCGTTGCAGTTCGCCAAACGCGTTGCCGACGTGGATGCTCTGGATGCGGTCCGCATCCACCAGGCTGGCCTGCAGCGCGCCCAGCGTGGCCTCGCGGGTCATGTCCGAGAGGTCCTGGCCGTGGCGCGACCAGGCCTTGGCGAAGTCGGTCTGGTAGCCGCCCAGGATGTAGGTGGGAGATGGCATGGTGGTTCCTTGCTGTGTTGTCAGAGGTTCGCCGCATCGGCGCGGATTGCGGTGGGTGCTCGCGCAGCCAGCCGTTGGCAAGCAAGGCGATACTCGATCTCCAGCCGGTCGACGACGTCGCTGACCGATTCCACCTGCTTGATGGCACCCACCCCCTGGCCGGCGGCCCAGACGTCCTTCCACTTCTTGGCCGCGATGGACTGGTTGCTGTCGTAGTTGCGCGACGGCGCCAAAGGCATGTTGTCCGGATCCAGCCCGTTGGCGCGCAGCGACGGCTTGAGCCAGCTTGCCGCCGTGCCGGTGACGCCGGCACTGACGACGATATCTTCGACCGAGCAGTCGACCAGCATCTGCTTGTACGCGTCGGCCGCCAGGCTCTCGCGGGTCGGGATGAAGCGTGTTCCCATGTAGACGAAGTCCGCCCCGCAGGCGATCGCACCAGCCACGCCCCAGCCATCGCTGATGCCGCCGCCCACGACGATCTGGCCATCAAAGAATTCGCGTACCGCGCTGACGAAGGCAAACGGCGATATCGAACCGGTATGCCCGCCCGCGCCGCTCGACACGCAGGCCAGGCCGTCGGCGCCAGCCGCCACGGCCTTGCGCGCCAGCGCGAGGGTGGTGACGTCGGCAAACACCCGACCGCCGTAGGCCTGCACGACGCTGATGGCCGGCTTCGGGCTGCCCAGCGCGGTCACCACCACCGGGGGCTTGTAACGGGCCACCAGCTCCAGGTCTTGCGGCAGCCGGGTGTTGGACGAATGGGTGACCAGGTTCGCGCACCAGGGGCCGATGACGCCCGCGCCCGGTTCGTCGCGCGCCCGTGCCAGGCCTTCGGTGATGCTGCGCATCCAGACGTCGAGCTCGCCGATCGGCCGCGCGTTGGGGGTCGGGAAAGCGCCGATGATGCCGGCCTTGCAGGCGGCCAGCACCAGCTCCGGTCCCGAGATCAGGAACATCGGCGCGGCGAACACCGGCAGCCGCAGCGCGAACGGAAAAGTACCGGCCAAGTTCACTGGAGGACCCCCCGCCCTGCGGACTGCGGGGCTGAGCGCGTTGGGAGCGGCCCGGCGGCGCTCACTGGCGGATCCCTGCGTCCGGCGGATTGCGAGGGCTCATTGCGTCGCCTTGAAGCCCGAGATCTTGACCGCTTCGGCCCAGCGTTTGGACTCGGCCTGGTAGAAGGACTGGAACTCCTGCGGCGTGGTGGCCAGTGGCTCGAATCCGACCGGGTCCCACTTGCCCTTGATCTCGGCGCTGCGCAGGGCCTTGCCGAATTCGGCATTCAGGCGCGCGATCACCGCGTCCGGCGTGCCCGCTGGAACGGCCAGTCCGGCCCAGATGTAGATGTCCAGATCGGGGTAACCCTGCTCGCGGAAGGTTGCCAGGTTGGGCATGTGGGGCGAGCGGGTCGGCGTGGTGATGGCCAGCACCTTGACCTTGCCGGACTCCACATGCTGCTTGACGGCCATCATCGGCACGAAGGCCGCGTTCACGGTTCCGGCCAGCAGTGCAGTGACAGCCGGCGGTGAGCCGTTGAACGGCACATGCAGCATGTCGATGCCGGCGCGCTGGTTCAGGATGACGCCGGCGAAATGCGACGAGTTGCCGGCGGTGAAGGAGGCGAACGACACCTTGCCCGGGTTGGCCTTGGTCCAGGCGACGAACTCGGCCACATTACTGGCCGGTACGTTGGCATTGACCGCCATCACCATCGCCGCGCCGAGGAAGTTGGACACCGGCTTGAAGTTCTTGTCCGGATCGTAGGGCAGGCTGGCGAAGGTATGCGGATTGATCGTGAACATGCTGGTGTTGCACAACAACACGGTGTAGCCATCGGGCGCTG
>CAZADK010000360.1:0-5116 GCA_964483855.1 uncultured Rhodoferax sp. | reverse complement strand
CGATTTCGACCTCATCACATTCGAAGTGCTGCGCAACGCGCTCGCCGCCGCGGCGGACGAGATGGCACTGATGGTGATGCGCAGCGCCCGCTCCAGCGTGGTGCGGGAATTGCTGGACTTCGCCGCCGCATTGTGCGACCGTGACGGACGGCTGATCGCCCAGGGGTTGTCGCTTCCACTGCACCTGGGATCGATTCCCGACGCCATGCAGGTGGTGCGCCAACGCTTCGGCGACAGCATGGCGCCGGGTGACCTCATCGTGCTCAACGATCCTTTCCACGGCGGCATGCACCTGCCGGACATCTTCATGTTCCAGCCCGTCTTCCACGAAGGCGCGCTGGAAGGTTATGCCGTGGTGGTGGCGCACCATGCGGACATCGGTGGACGGGTGCCGGGTGGTGGCGCAGCCGATTCCACCGAGATCTTCCAGGAAGGCCTGCGCCTGCCACCGCTCAAGATGCACAGCGCCGGCGTGCCGAACCAGGCCATCTACGACGTGCTGCGCCTCAACGTGCGGGTGCCTGATGTGGTGATGGGCGACATCGAGGCGCAGATCGCCGGCTGCAAGTCGGGCGAGCACGGCCTGCAGGCGCTGCTGTCTCAGTACGGTCCCGAGATGTTCCGAACCTATGTCGCCGAGATACTGAACCATTCCGAGCGCATCACCCGCCAGGAGATCGCGCAATGGCCCGATGGCGACTACACGTTCACCGATTACGAGGACCATGACGGACGCCAGGCCGTGCTGGTACCGGTCAAGGTACGGGTCGAGATTCGGGGCGAGCGCATCCGCTTCGACTTCACGGGGTCGTCGCCGCAGGTCAAGGGCGCCATCAACTGCACGCCGTCGTTTGCCCGCTCTGCCGTCTACATCGGGGTGCGATCACTGATGCGAACAGCGGTGCCCAACAACGAGGGGTGTTTTCGCGCCATCGATGTCGTCCTGCCCCACGGCTCGATCTTCAATCCGCGGCCGCCAGCCGCGTTTGCCGCGCGTGGCGTGTTGGGCTACCGCATCCTCGACGCCATCTTCGGCGCGATGGCCCAGGCACTGCCAGGCCAGGTGCCGGCCGCTGGCGATGGCGGCATCAGCGGCATTCGTATTGGCGGCTACCATGCCGATGGCCGCGCGTTCCAGTTCAACGACATCATCTGCGGCAGCTGGGGCGCCGATGCCTGGCGCGATGGTGGCGAAGGCATGGCCCATATCGCCACCAACATCTCCAATCAACCGATCGAAATCCTCGAGGCCGAAAACCCGGTGCAGGTGCTGCGCTACGGATTTGTACCCGATAGCGGGGGTGCGGGACGGCATCGCGGTGGACTTGCACTCGAACGCCACCTGAAATTTACCGGCGATGAGGCGGTGCTGCAGGTGCGCACCCACCGCAGAGACGTGGCCCCGTATGGACTCGATGGCGGCGCGCCTGGCAGCACCTCACGCACATGGCTGGGCCGGGACGGCAATGAAACCCTGCTCGACACCAAGGTCACGTTGTCGATCCGCCGCGACGACAGCATTCGCCACATCACCGCCGGTGGTGGTGGTTTTGGCGACCCGCTGCAGCGCGATCCGACGCTGGTGCTGAGCGATATCCGCAGCGAGAAACTGACGCGCGATTACGCGGCGCGGGTGTACGGCGTCGTGCTTTTGCCCGAGCGTTTCGAGATCGACATGGAGGCGACTCGCGGCGCGCGGGCATCGCTTCGGGCACGCGCCGCTTCCATGCCCATCCAGGGAGTGCGCTGAAATGCAACTGACGCTACGCCCTGTGCGTTGGCTGCCGCCGCAGGGGGCGGTTTGCACCTTCGCAACGGCCGGGCGGCACTGAACATGGGTGCGACCCGAGAATTGGCGGTATTTGCCGCCGAACTTCGCCTCACGGACATTCCGGTGGCTGTACGCGAGCGCGCCACGCACGCGGTCATCGACGCCATCGGAACCGTGCTTGCGGGCCTCGAGGAAGACTCGGTGCGGCAGGTGCGCAAACTGGCGCAACGAGAAATGCGCGACGGACAGGGCACCGTGCTTGGCACGCCGTTGCGCCTGTGTGCATCCGGGGCCGCCATGGCCAATGGCGCGGCGGCCCATGCGCTGGACTACGACAGCATCAGCCTCACGGTCAGCGGCTTCGTCGCCTCGCCGGTGCTCTTCGCGCTGTTGGGGGTTGCCGAAGAGCAGGAGGACAACGTCAGCGGCGCGCGGCTGCTGGAAGCCTTCATCACCGGATGGGAGGTGGAAGCCGCCATCGCGCGCGGTCTGGGCGTGTACCACTACGCCAAGGGCTGGCATTCAACCTCGACGCTGGCGCATTTCGGCGCCGCCGTGGGTGTCGGAAAGCTGCTCGGATTCGATGCCCGGCAAATGCAACACGCCATCGGAACCGCCGCAGCCGAGGCATCGGGCTTGCGCACCATGCTGGGCAACATGCTCAATCCGTTTCACCTCGGAAAATCCGCGCGCAATGGCGTCGTGGCGGCCCGGCTGGTCGAGGCCGGTTTCACTGCCAATCCCGATGTGCTCGAAATCGACTGGGGCTTCTGTGATGTGTTCAACGGGCCCGGCAACTACACGATTGCCGCCATGACCGCATCGCCAGGCGCACCCTTCGACCTGATCGATCCGGGTCTGGTCATCAAGGTCTACCCCTGCTGCGGCCTGGTGCATTCGGCTCTGGACGCCGTGCTCGACCTGGTCGCGCGCCATGACATCCACACCGATCAGGTGCGCAAGGTGACGGTGGCCGTGCATGCGCTGGTACCCAAGACCATGCGCTTCGACCATCCGGCCACCGGTTATGAAGCCAAATTCTCGACCCCGTTTTGCGTGGCCACCGCGCTGGAACAGCGCAGTGTGCGGCTCGCGCATTTCACCAGCGCGCGCGCGCGCGATCCGGCAGTCAGGCAACTGATGGAAAAGGTCGACATGGTGGTGCATCCCGATCTGCAAAGCGACGACACCTTCTTGCTGAAGGAATTCACGGAGGTGACGATCGTGCTGCACGATGGCACAAATCACCTGCTGCGTGTACCGCGTATTGGCAATCGCGGCAGCCGTGATCGCCCGGTCACCATCGGGGAACTGGAAGAAAAGTTCATGGACTGCGCAGCCGGTTATCCGCAAGAGGCCGCGCGCAAGGTGTTCGACCTTCTGGTGCGCCTGCACGACCTGACCGATATTCGCGAGGTGACACGATGCCTGCAGAGATGACCCACGCTCGGCGCCTGCGCCAGTTGTTGCAACAAGACCGGATCGTCATGGCCCCCGGAGTGTTCAGTCCGATCGTGGCGCGCCTGGTCGCAGAGGCCGGATTTCCCGCCTGCTACCTGTCGGGCGCAGGCATCGCGGCCGGCATGTACGGCCAGCCGGATGTGGGACTTGTCACCCAGACGGAAACCGTCAATGCGGCCCGTTATTGCGTCGAAACCGGTGCGATTCCGGTGATCTGCGATGCCGACACCGGTTTCGGCAATCCGCTCAATGTCGCCCGGACCGTGCGCGACCTGGAGCTGGCCGGCGTCGCTGCGCTGCATATCGAAGACCAGGCGTTTCCGAAAAAATGCGGCTTCTTCGAAGGCCATACCCTGATCTCCGTGGGCGAGATGACGCAGAACATCCGCGCCGCGCTGGAGGCGCGGCGCGACCCGGACCTGCTGATCATCGCGCGCACCGAACGCAAGCCAGCCCGTGATCTGGATGAGTCGATCACACGCGCGCGCGCCTATCGGGAGGCTGGCGCGGACATGACCTTCGTCAACGGCGTCACCCGCATCGAGGAAGTCGAACGTATCGCCCGCGAAGTGCCCGGACCCCATCTCTACAACGTGTCGAGCAGCGGGCAGACGCCCCATCTGCATGCCGACCGGCTGCACGAACTCGGGTTTCGTATCGCGATCTATCCTGCGCACGCACTGTTCCTGGCGCTGCGCGCAATGCAAGGGATGCTGGCCGATCTGCAGAAGTCAGGCACCATGGAACCCTGGCTCGATCGCATGATCTCATTTGGGGAGTGGCAACGTCTGACCCGGGTGCCCGAGGTCGAAGCACTGGAACGGCGTTATGCCAGCACCACGGACAACGACCCGTCGCAGGCAGTCTAGGCTAGTGCGACAAGATCAGTGAAAGGCTCGCGTCCAGATGTTCGGACGGCAGGCGCTTGAAGCCTGAACGCGCGTAGCGGTGCAGGCGACCGACCAGGAAGGCAGTCAGCGCGGACGCCAACACCTGCGTGTCCACGCTCGGTGTGTCCGAGCGGCTGCCATCAATCAGCGGCCGCACGGTCTGGCGCAGCGTGGCCTCGATCTTGTCGAAGAACTGGTTCATGCGCTGCTGCAGCCGCGCGTTCTCGAACACGAGTGCGTCGCCGACCATGACGCGGGTCATGCCCGGGTTCTTCTCGGCGAACTGCAGCACCATGGAGATCATCGTGCCGGCCGGACTCGACGCGACCGTCTGAGCCTCTCCTGCGGACGACTCCGGTTGACTGCGTTCCGCGACCTGATTCACCAGCGTGAACACGCTGTGTTCGATGAATTCGATCAAGCCCTCGAACATCTGCGCCTTGCTGGCGAAATGCCGGTACAGGGCCGCTTCACTGACGCCAAGGCGCGCCGCCAGCGCCGCGGTGGTGATGCGTTCCGCGCCAGGCTGCTCGAGCATCTCGGCCAGCGCCTGCAGGATCTGGATCCGTCGCTCGCCCGGCTTGGGACGTTTACGTACCGGGAGACTGGAGTCGCCTTCCGGTTCGGATGCGCTGAGACTGGTCTGGGCGTCTGGCATGGTGGCATCGGAGTGGAAATTTATTCTCGCACACCGCCACCTAGGGTCAAACCCGCATTCAGTGCGATCGGATCATGGTGCCAAACGGCTGGTCGGTCAGGATCTCCAGCAGCAATGCATGTGGTACCCGGCCGTCGATGATGTGCACCGATGCAACGCCACTCTTGGCAGCGTCCAGCGCCGACGCGATCTTGGGCAACATGCCACCGCTGAGCGTGCCGTCGGCAAACATGCCGTCGATCTCGCGCGCGCTGAGGTTGGTCAGCAACTGGCCAGACTTGTCCAGCACGCCGGGGGTGTTGGTCAGCAGCAGCAATTTTTCGGCCGCCAGCACCA
>CAZADK010000359.1:0-5124 GCA_964483855.1 uncultured Rhodoferax sp. | reverse complement strand
GATCACGATCCACTCCGCCGCACCGCCTCCAGAGACGCTGGCCGAGATACCCCAGTTTGAATTGCCCCAGAAATCGCTGTCTCCCACCGAGCCGCGAAGGGCCGTCAGCAAGACGCCGGTGTTGCCGTTTTCGCGCACCTTGCTCGATGCAATGCGGAAATCCTCGTTGCCGCCCTGCACATACACGCCATAACTGGTGTTGCGGTAGATCTCGCTGTTGGAGATCGTGATGCGGTCGGAGTCGACATTGCTGGCCAGGTAGACGGCGTGGTAGGCGCCGGTCATGGACAGGTGGTCGAGCGTTACGTCGTCGGCACCGGCAAACTGGAAGATATGCGAGCTGCTGGTGGTATTACCGCGATTGAGCAGCGTAGTGCCGTTCACCGCGCCACGGATGACGACCCCACTGTCCTGGGCGCCGATGCTGATATTGGTGGTCAGCAGATATTCGCCCACGTCCACCACGATGGTGTCGCCCGCATCGAGGTCGTACCGCTCGAGCACGGCGCGGATGGAGGCCATTGGCGTCGCGGCACTCAGGCCATCGTTCAGGTCGCTGCCGGCGGCAGTCGTGTACTCGTTGTCGCTGAAGTCGATGTCGACGGCGATGTTGACATAGTAGATGTTGATCGGTTCGGTGACGGTGAATTCGCGGTCGGAGACATCGAAGACGGCCGCGTCCACCTCGGCCGTCACCCGCACCAGATAGTCCGGGCCCACGGCAAACAGCGCCGGGTCCACGTCCCACAGGTAGCTGCCGTCATTGGCTGTTCCATCGGCCAGCAAGCTCCAGCTGGCACCGTCGTCATCCGACACCTCGACGTCCACGTTGCCGCCAAAACCATGAGCCCGCCAGCGGATCTCGTAGCCACTTTCCTGCGGCACACTCTCGCCACCGTTGGGTGCGAACACCGTGATGTATTGCGCCGGGCTGCGCGACGCCTGCACTGTGCCGCCATACGCACCGATGTTGATGAAGCCGCCGTTGGGTGCCGGCTCCTGGCTGAAGTCATCGCTGGCGCGGCCGCGGTCGATGGCCGGCGACTGGGCCGTGTCCAGCGTCAAATCGATGCTCGCAGTGACCGGCAGCCCGCTCAGCCCATCGCGTATCGGCGCCAGCGAGCCACCCTGGCTGCTGCCGTACTGGCTCATCAGATGGAAATCGTCGTCGCGCCCATCGATGGCCGGCGAGGCATATCCGAGCACGCCGTCGGCGCCGTCCCGGTCCACGAACAAGGGGTCTGCATACAGGCTGTTGGCGTCGGTGAAGCTGGCCGCGCGCCAGGCGTTGAGCGTGTTGCGCGCCGCACCCTGCCATTGCCCCACCAGCGCCGGGCCGGTGGTGTAGAACAGGTTGTAGTCGGAGTCGAAACCAACCTGGCTGTTGGACGACACCGCCAGCGAATACCCGGCTCCGGCCCACAGGATATTGTTGACCAGCCGGATGTTGCTGGCGTTGCTGATGCTGATCGTATTGCCGGCGTCCTGCACCACACTGTTGTTCAGCACCTGCAAACCCGTGCCACTGATGGCAAGTCCACCGACACTGTTGCCATAGATCAGGTTGTTGCGCAGCGTGTAGTTGCCCGAGCCGCTCCAGGTCACGCCCTGGGCATTGGAATACACCACGTTCCCGGTCAGGTTGGTGTTGGAGGCGTCAATGCCAGTGCCGATGTTCTGGTAGACGCGGTTGTAGTTGGCAAAACCGGAGTTGCCGATCGCCAGGCCGTGGAAGTTGCCATACACCAGGTTGTAGCTGGCCTGGGCGCCACTGCTGGCCTGCAGACCGGTCTGGTTGTTGGCCGTGTGGCCCCACACCGCATTGCCGGCAGCATGCACACCTGCGGACTGCACCGACAGACCGGCAAAGCTGTTGTCGTGGATCCGGTTGCCGTTGCCGGCTGCCAGGTCGGTACTGCCCACCCAGGCCATGCCACTGCCGTTGCTGACCAACATGCCAAATCGGTTGCCGTAGGACTCGTTGCGCAGGATCTGGCTGTTGCCTGGCTGGCTGAGATAAATACCCCAGTTCTGGTTGCCGTGGGCCGTGTTGTCGGTGAACAGGTCCACGCGGCCCGTCATGTTGATTCCGTGGTTCCCGTTGCCGTGGGCCAGTGCCTGCGTGAACGCGGCAATATCGCCATCGACGAAGATGCCATACCGTGTGTTGTTGTAGGCCGTCAGGTTGCTCAGCGTGTTGAACGGTGCGTTGGTCGTGATATGGATGCCGTCCTGGTCGTGGCCCCAGGCAGTGATCCTGGACGCCGCAAAAGCGTCGGAGCCGTTGCGCACATACAGGCCGCGGTCGGCGTCCCGCAGCGACAGGTGATTGACGGTGACAAAGTCGGCGTCGTTGAGTTCGATCAGGGCACGCGTCCGGTCGCCCGGGATGGCCGGATACAGCGTCGCAGCGACCGCGGTATTGGTCGGGCCGGTCATCAGGAAACCTTCGTCCAGACCCAACCCCATGTCGATGCTGCCAGACACCGTGACCGAATAGATCATCGGGTAATTGCCGGCATCCACAAACAAGGTGGAAAAACTGTCCAGCGTGTATTCGCGCAACAGATTGACCGCATTGGGTTTCGGCGCAAGTGCTGTCTTGCCGGTATGGCGGTTGGAACCGATGGCGTTTGGCGTGTATTGGTCGCCAACGCTGCTGCCATCGTCGATGTAATAGTCGCCGCCCGCTTCGGGCACGGAGAAACTCTCCTGGCTGCGGTCCAGCACATGCAGGTCGTGCACCAGCGAGACCTGGATACGCAGGCCGTGGGTGCCGAAGTCGATGCCGCTGTTGCCGGGGATCCAGATGAACTCGCCGTCGTCGGCGGTGCCGGTGGCGATATTGAGCACGAAGGACGGGCCGTCGGCGCCATCCTGCAGCAAGTCGATACGCACCGGCGAGCGGGTGCTGTTGTTCACCGTCTCCCAACGTATCGTGAGGGGTTCGAGTTTTTCCCAGTCGGCGTACATATCGGGAAAACGCAGCATGATGCGACGGTCCCCGCTGGTCGGTGCTTCGTGCGTCGCATGGCCATAAGCACCCAGATCCGGAATGTAGGCCTCGGACACCGCGACCAGGAAAGCCTGGTCGAACCACGCGTCGTTTGTGGAGCCGGTGTTGCGGTCGGCGGCAAAACGCAGCACGGCGAAACGCGCGCCGGCCGGGATCAGCGCACGGCCACCGACCAGTTCCCAGCGGTCGGAACCGTTCAGCGCAACGGCGCTGGCCGAACTGATCAGGTTGCTGGCGCCGTCGAAGAACTCCAGCGTGACCATGCCGCTGTCTGCCGTTGTCTCGGCCGCGGACCGCAGCCGGCCGCCGAACACCATGTCGAGTCCGCCACCATCGAGTTGCGCCGCCGTGAAACCGGCCGACAACAGGTTCACGGTCTGCTGGGCCCGGCCCGCCACCACGCTGCCGGCGCTGAAATATTGGCTGCCCTCGTAGGCCGCCGGACTGCCGGTCTTCAGACCGGCACCGGCGTTGGTGGTCCAGCCACTCAGGCCGGCCTCGAATCCGGCATTGGTCAGCAGATTCTGGTGATGCGGCGGCACGGACTGCTCCAGCCGCACATCGGCGCCTTCCAGATCCGGGCTGGTGAAGCGCAGCCCGGCAGTGGCCTGGAACAGGCGGAAGTCGTCGAAATCCGTGTCCATGAACCGTGGCTTGGCCCACACCGGGTTGACAGCCGTGGCGCCGATCGAATGCAGGTCGAAACGCGCGATGTCGGCCTGCCAGTCGATCAGGTCGGTGAAGTCGCGCGTCCAGTAGCCGATGCGGCCTTCGCCGTCCGCATACAGGTTGTTGTAGTCGCTGAAGAAGCCGGCCTGCGAATTGTTGGCCACATAGATGTCGTAACCCGAGCGCGCCCACAGGATGTTGCCGCGCACCTCGACGTTGCTGGCGCCGCCCTGGATGCGGACGTTGTCGCCGGTCGGTGCGTAAAAGGTGTTCTGGTAGATCCGCACATCGGACACGCTGGAAACCAGCAGGCCGTAGTTGGTATTGCGGTAGATCAGGTTGTGCCAGACCTTCAGCCCGTTGCTGGCGGCGATACCCGTCGCATTGCCGGCGATGCGGCTGTATTGCACCGTGCCGATGAAGCCGAAGACACCGGTGTTGTTGTCTTCGATCAGGTTGGCGAGTCCCAGGTCGGTGCCACCTATCGTGCCGGAACCGGTCGCGCCGATGTGGTTGTCATACACATGCTGGTTCTGGAACCGCGCCGCCACCACCTCGACACCAGTGGTGTTGTCGAATACGTGATTGATACCGGAGCCCGGCGCGAATCCGAGCGCGGTGGTGGCGTCGTTCACCGTGGTGCGAATGCCGATGTCGTTGTTCCGGATACGGTTGTCGCGCAGGCTGGCCGCGGCACCATAGGCGACGCCGATGCCGGCGTTGTGGATGTCGTTGTGGTCGATGCTGCCCATGAACGGGGCATCGATGTCCAGCGTGCCGGCCAGGTCGTTCCATGCCATCACGCCGTCGCTGGCGGATAACACCTGCACTCCGTTGGATCCGAAGCGGTTGTGCACGATGCGCAGGTCGGAACCACCCGCCAGCACCAGTTTGCCGGTTTGGAACAAGGCGTCGCGCAGGGTAAAACCATCGGCGGAAGGCGAGGTGCGCACCTCGCCATTGAATACCAGGCCCTGGAGGGTCACGTCGGCGGCGTTGATTTGCACCGTGCCGTTGATCTGGCTGGCCTGGTCCAGCGCGCTGACGATCGTCACGCCGGCGTCAGCCGCGGCAATGGTGAAGCCGGAGTAGATGCCGGGCAGCAGCAGGATCAGGTCGCCGGGGCCCAGGTCCTGGCCGTCGAGGATGGCCAGCAACTGGCCGGAATCGGCCGCCACATATGTCGATCCCAATGTGACCGGGTCGGTTCGCAGGTAGATGGCAGGCAGCGCAGGGTCGCCGTCGAAGCCGCGGCTGGCCTCGCCCCAGGCCACCACCGGCCGGCCCAGGCCACCCACCACCACCGCCACGTCGGCCACGCGGCCGCCGGTTTCGCTGATGCCGTCGCCGACGGCATCAGCCGGCAACCGGGGCGCGAAATCGCTGCCGTCCCAGCGTTTGGCATACAGGGCGAGCGGCTGCCCGGCACGTTGCACGTC
>CAZADK010000358.1:0-5130 GCA_964483855.1 uncultured Rhodoferax sp. | reverse complement strand
GTCATGCCGGCCGTGGTGACCGAGAGCCCGGCCAGTAACGCTGCGCCGCGCGCCGCATTGCCCGAGGCGGCAACGCAACCGGCAACCACGTCCTCGACTTCCTGTGCCTCGACGTTTGCGCGCCTCAACGCATGTTCGATCGCATGGGCCAGAATGGCCGTATGGGTCGTGGCGTTGAAGCCCCCGCGCGACGCCTCGGTAAGACCCGTTCTTGCATCGGAAACAATGACTGCCTGCCTCATGGAAACCCCCGACTGCGGCTGGGTTGAACTTGCTGGTTCTCGATTGCTTCTTCAAGAGTCGCGTACGCGGCCTCTTCGCCACCCAGGAGTGCCGAGACATGGTGGATCCGTTTCAAAAACAGATGCGCATCGTGCTCCCAGGTGAATCCAATCCCACCGTGTATCTGAATGGCGTCACGCCCGATCCGCAGACCGGCCTGGATCGATGTCAGCCGCGCCGCCGCGCACGCGAATGCCGAATCGCTCAGACGCCCGTCCAGGGAGGCCACCGCGTACAGGGCAGCCAGACGCGCATTGTCAAGAGCCATCCAGGCGTCGGCCAGAATGTGCTTGATGGCCTGGTAGCTGCCAATGCATTTGCCAAATTGCTCCCGCTGGCGAGCATAGTCGCACGACATGGCGAGCGACGTTGCCGCAGCGCCAAGTATCTCGCCCAGGCGTGTCATGCGATAGCAGTCAAGTATGAAACTTCGGTCTGATTCACCAATGGTCAGGCCGTGCCAATTCAACTTCGAGCCCGGTGGCTTATCCGGGAAGTCGGGCCCAATCGCTGAACAGCGCAGCGTCGGATCGAACATCGACAAGCCTGGCCGATCGGCTTGATGGCCATCCTCGGTGCCGCTTGGCAGCATGGTCCATTGAACTTTGTCGGCCCGATCGGTCATGCCGCGCAAAAACATCTGGTGGGAGCACTGTCTCTCGTGCTCCATGACCAATGAACCCATGGTGGTGACATTGATGCAAGACTGGCCCGCAACCACTTCGTCGATCCAGTCATCAAGATCTCCAACCGACATCCCAGCTGCGGCGTGCACCAGGGGCAGGAGCACGGCACTTGCAGCGAAAGGCAGGTTCAGCAATTGCCGCCCGGCTGCTTCCGCAATCAGGAATGCCTCACACATGCCCAGTTGCAATCCAGCCTGACTCTCGGGTGCAAGCAGGCCGAGCCAGCCCATGCCCGCCATGTCGCGCCACAGCTCGCGTTGCAACGCGTCCGACCACGGCAAAGCCAGGCGCGCGCGGCGTATCGGATGCCGATCGGCGAAGAACCGTCGGGCCGACTCCTGCAGCATCTGCTGCTCGTTACTCAGTGCAAAGTCCATGGGTCCCCATCTAATTCTTGGGCATGCCGAGCACCTGTTCGGCGATGATATTGCGCTGCACCTCCGAGGTTCCGGCAAGAATGGTTTCCGCGCGAGACCACAGGTAGTCGCGAACCCAGGGAGACGCGTCGGGGCCGACCCCCTCACGCGAGCCCGGGAGTGCCCGTTCTCCAAGAACATCTATGGCGGTGTTGAGCAGCCGTTGGTGCGACTCGCTCCACTGCAGCTTGGTCGCGGCGCCCTCCGGACCCGGCGGACCACCACGCAGCGCCTGCGTCAATGCGCGCCAAGACTTGAGCTTGAGCAAATGGCTGTCGACCGACAGCCGGGCAAGACTGCGCCGTAGATGCGGATTGGCCAGGGCCGGATGTCCCTTGTCCGAGATCCCTGCCGCAAGCTCCCTCAGTGAGTCGAGTTCACGTGCAAAGCGCACTTGTCGGGGAATGAAATAGGTGCCGCGCTCGAAGTTCGCGGCAGACATCGCCAGCCGCCAACCGCCGTTCTCTTCGCCGAGACGCGCATCAAGCGGCACCCGTACGTTCTCGAACACAAGCTCATTGAAGTCCGCTTCGCCAGTGATCTGGCGAATTGGCTCGACTCGCACTCCCGAGCTCTTCATGTCGACCAACAGGAAACTGATGCCGCGGTGCCGTGCGGCGGCAGGGTCGGTCCTGGCGAGCACAAAACAGTAATCGGCAATATGTGCAAACGAGGTCCAGATCTTGCGTCCGTTCAATAGGTAGTGGTCCCCGGTGTTATCGGCGCGTGTTGTCAACGAGGCCAGGTCAGATCCCGCCGAAGGTTCCGAGTAACCTTGGCACCAGATTTCCCGGTTCGAAAGGATTCCCGGCAGGTAGCGCCTCTTCTGCTGCTCACTTGCAAAGTGGATCAGTGTCGGCGCAAGGATGCCATGGCCGATGATGTTGACACCAAGCGGCGCGCCGATCCGCGCCTGCTCTTCGTGAAAAATGGCCAGACGTGTGATTGGCCAGTCTTTTCCACCGTAGGGGACTGGCCAATCCAGGCCCGCCCAGCCTGATCGACTCACATGGTCTTCCCATGCGCGGCGCAGTCGCAGGTCGTTCAGGTCGAAAGGGTAGGGCCAATCCTGCCTGAAACGCGGGTAGTGCTCTTCGAACCAGGCGCGCATCTCCGATCGGAAGTCCTCGTCTTCAGGGGAGTAGCCAACCTGCATGCTTGTCCTTTCTGGATCTACCTGCGACCCATGAACAGGCCGGTCTCTCGTTCAGGCCTTTTTCTGGATGGCCTTTGCCAGTCCGCGGTCCCGCGCCGCTAGAAATCCCTCGCTGAGGTGGGACAACTGATGGGTATCGAAATGTGCCGAAAGAGCGGTCCGCAGCCCTTGCGCGTCCAAAGTCCGGTTCAGCGAGCGCTTGATGAGGTGCAGACCGAACGGCGGCGCCTTTGCCACCTGCTGGGCCAGCGCCAGGGTTCGCGCAGATAGCGCATCGTCAGGAACTACATGGTTGACAAGGCCAATACGTAATGCCTCTTGCGCATCCATGTTTGCGCCGGTGAAAAGCAGCTCCTTCGCCTTGCGCAGCCCCATTACCCACGGATGGATCAGCACCTCCGTCGCCGCAGCACCCAGGGTGTGGCCGACCGGATCGGAGAAGTAGGCCGACTCGGACGCCACCACCATGTCGCACATGTTGGCGAGCATGAACCCTCCAGCGACGCAAGCCCCCTGCACCTGAGCAATCGTGGGTTTCGGGAAATCCCAGATGCGCATGCAGTAGTCGAAATAACGCAGCCTTTCGTAGGCCCAGCGCTGCTCGACGGTAAGGTTGGATCGCTCGGCTTGCGCTTGCTTGAGGTCGTGCCCTGCGGAGAAGTGCGCGCCCTTGCCCCCCAGAATCACCACATGGACGGTCGAGTCCTTTGCCGCCTGGGCGAACGCATGGTCGAGTTCGTCAAGCATCTGCTGACTCTGCGCGTTGCGTTGCGCCTCGCGCGCCAGCAATATGCGTCGCACCGCACCATGATCTTCCAATTCCAGCGTTTCGTATTCCATATGCGTCGCCCCTTGAATCAATTCAATGTCGCCGGGATGTCTCATTGCCCACGGTCACCCCGCCGCGCTGCGTAAATCTGCAACGGAACGACCAACACCAGCAGTCCGGCCACCAGCAGCATCGCCACCGCAGAGGCGCCCGGCAAATCGGGGAAGTCCCACATTTGCCACAAGGCTGTGGCCACGACGAGGTTGCCGGTGGTCATCAATACGAGGGGAATGGTGAGGTCGCGCGCCGAATGCGCGACAACCCACAGCCAGCCGTTCAGGATATGTGGCCACATCAATGGCAGCGTGATGCAACGCAGCGAGGTGAACCAACCGGCCCCGCTGATGGCAGCTGCATCTGCAAGCTCCTTGTGAATCTGCATCAGCGCCCCACCCATGGTGCGGGTCCCGAACGCGATGTAGATCGTGACATGGCCCAGGATAAGGATCCACAACGTCCCGTAGAGGGGCGACTGCAGATACAGCAGCAGGATTGCCATCACCATGACAATGGGAGGAACCGCTGTAGGGGCAAAAGACAGGACATCGACAAATCGACCGAGTACAGAACGTCCGCGGACGCTGAACCAAGCAATAAGCGAGGAGAGGGCCATCACGATACTGGCACTCACCAGCACCAGCAAGATGGTGTTCACGATAGCCCGCTGCACCGTACCCTGTCCCAGGACCCTGGCGTAACTGGCAAAGTTTGCCGAACCCAGCGCGTCGAGACTGGGAAGGCGGTATGACGGAAGCAGGCTGGCCCAAAACAGCATGGCCAGGGGCAACACCATCAGCAGAAAATAGAACGACACTGCTGCAAACACCGGCCAACGCCATCCACCCAGTGCGATGCGTCGGGGTCGAAAGCCGCGGCCGGTGACGACACGAAACCGCTCACTGAGCCGTGTCGCCCTGAAGTAGCCCCACATCAGCAAGGCCGCGACGGCCAGCAGCACGACTCCGAACGCCGAGGAGAGTCCATAGTTGGGAATGCCGGCGTCTGGAGACGACAAGAGGTAAATCCGCGTACTCAGCACCGGGATCCTGGCCGTCAGTCCGATGATCAATGGCAGGTCGAAGGCCTGCACCACCGCCATGAACATGAAGATGGCCACCGACAGCACGCCTGGGGCGACCAGCGGCAGGGTGATGCGACGCGCGATCACGGCGCCGCTCGCCCCGTGCACCGTTGCCGCCTGCTCCAGTTGCGGGTCCATATTGCGCATCAGACCGCTCACCATCACGAAGGCCGTGGGCACAACCGCGAGTGCCGTGATGGCGATTAATGACCACAACGAGTAGATGGTGAACAGCGGATCGTTCAACCCGAAAATGCTCTTTGCGAGAGCATTGAGTGCGCCGTTGCCCGGGTTGATCAGCAATATCCAGCCGAACCCCATCACCAGGGGGGGCACCGCCATCCAGGAGAACATCATCACCCGGGCAACCATGCGACCGGGCATATCCGTGCGCTCGGTGGCCCACGCGATGCCGGTCGCGATGGCTACGCCTATTGAGACGCTTCCAAGCGCGTACAACATCGTGTTGGCCGCCAGGCGAAGATTCTCCGCACGGGTGAATATGGACGTGTAGTGCTCCAGCGTCACATGCCATCCGTCGAATGGCATGCTGCCGGCAGGACTGACAGACGTTCGCAGCAGAACCAGGACGGGTCCGAGGATCAGCACGCTCACGAGCACCGCAATCAACCACAGCGTCAATGGCTGCTTGTCACCGCGCTGGGCTCGCATGTCAACCG
>CAZADK010000357.1:0-5143 GCA_964483855.1 uncultured Rhodoferax sp. | reverse complement strand
GGCTGGACAAGGGCGAGGCGTTCGACCTGGCCGTGCTGGACATGCACATGCCCGAGATGGACGGCCTGGCGCTGGCCGGCGAGATCCGCAAGCGCCGGTCCGAGCTGCCGATGGTGCTGTTCAGCTCTTTGGGCCGGCGCGAGGCGGGCGACACGCAGGGCCTGTTCACCGCCTACCTGAGCAAGCCGCTGCGCCAGTCGCACCTGTTCGACACTCTGGCCGGTCTGTTCGGCGATACCGACGCAGCCAAACCCGAGGCTGCGAAGACCAAACCGAAGATGGACCCGGATATGGCCGCGCGCCATCCGCTGCGCATCCTGCTGGCCGAAGACAACGCGGTGAACCAGAAGCTGGCGATGCGGCTGTTGCAGCAGATGGGTTACCGGGCCGACCTGGCCAGCAACGGTGTCGAGGCGATCGAGTGCGTGGAGCGTCAGACCTATGACGTGGTGCTGATGGATGTGCAGATGCCCGAGATGGACGGGCTGGAGGCCACGCGCCGCATCACGGCCCGATGGCCGACTGACAAGCGCCCGCGCATCGTGGCGATGACGGCCAACGCGATGCAGGGGGATCGCGAAGCCTGCCTGGCGGCGGGTATGGACGACTATGTGACCAAGCCGATTCGGGTCGATGCGCTGGTCGAAGCTTTGTTGGCGACGCAGCGGGCGATGCCGGTAAACGGGGATGGCAAGTGAACAGAAGAGACACCCCTGCGAGCGTTGCCGAAACGAAGCTCTGGTCATGGCCGACGAAGCAGTTCGTTGCGTTTGCCAGCGAGCCTGGTGAGTCGCCCGAACTGGCGTTGCGCCGGTTTATCAGCGTCGCGCTCATTCTGGTCCTGGTGCTCGCTTATCTGTCCTACGGCGTGCTCTATGCCATGGTGGGGACCTATCTTGCCGCGCAGATCAGCGTCGGCGGCGCCATCGGCCAGGCGCTCAGTTGCCTGCACTATTTCAGAACACGTTCCGTTCAGTCGGCCTCGCGATGGTCGATGGCACTGAGCATGGTGGCCCTTCCGGCCATTCACTTCGCGCTCGGCGGGTTCACCTCGTCGGGTCTTGTGCTCATCTATGCTTTCGTGCCGCTGTTGATCGCGCCTATCGTGGAAGAAGCGCGCGGCATCAAGTACTGGATCTTCGCGTCCCTGGGCGTGTTACTGGTGGCGGTTGTCGGTGAGCAATTTGTCGCTCCGGGCAACCCGATGTCGCCCACTGCGCTGACCGTGTTCACCATGTTCAACCTGCTCGGCTTCTGCGGATTCGTGTCGGTGCCGAATCTGGTCCACGGGCAGCGCAGCCGCGCGCTTAACCAGGAAATCGCTGCGGTGCGCGAGGCGCAACTGGCCCAGCAGGCTGAGCATCTCGTGCAGACCCAGGCGGCGCTGGACCGTGAAACAGCGACGGCCGAGGTATTGGCGGTCATCGGAAGCTCGGTTGCGGATACGGCACCGGTTTTCGACAAGATTCTCGACTGTTGCGAACGGCTGTTCGGTACCGATGATCTGGCCATCTTTCTGTTCGAGGACGACGTGCTTCCCGCGCCCGTGGCGTTCCGTGGCCATTTTTCGCACTGGGGCCCGACGGTGTATCCGCGGCCGCTGGCCGGCACGCTGAGCGGCATGGTCGTGCAGCGCGGTGAATCGCTGTGCTGGCCCGACACGCTGGCCGCACCCTTCATGCCGGAGTACATGAAGGAACTGGCACGCGACAACGGCAACTTCGCCGGCTGCATGGCGCCGTTGTGGTGGATGGGCCAGTGCATAGGCACGCTCAATGTGATGCATCGCCCGCCACGCGCTTTCAGCGAACAGGAGTTGGCGTTGATACGCACCTTTGCCGACCAGGCGGTGATCGCGATCCAGAATGCGAAGAACTTCAACGAGCTTGAGGCCCGCAACCGCGAGGTGACCGAGGCGCTGGAGCAGCAGCAGGCATCCGCCGCTGTGCTGAGCGTCGTCAGCAAGTCGGTGGCCGATGCGCAGCCGGTGTTCGACAGCATATGCGTCAGCCTGCAGCGTCTGTTTCCGGGCGCGAATATTGTCATTTCGGCATTGGCCGATGATGGCCTGATGCACTGGAAGGCTGGTCATGGTTCCAAGGGTGCTGCGGTACAGGCGCTATTTCCGATGCCCGCGCCGGGGCCCGGTGCCTTGACCGGGGCGGCGTCACACTGGCCTGACGCATTGCATGGTGAGGGCGTGCCGGAAAAAGTGCGGGCGGACGCGCGCTCGCTCGGATCCAACTTCTCCATGCTCAGTGCGGCCATGGTATCGGGCAACCAGGTTTTCGGGGTGGTCGCGGCGGTGTTCCTGGACCAGGACATGCGACCGTTCAGCGACAAGGAAGCGCGATTGCTCAAGTCCTTCGCTGACCAGGCCGTGATCGCGATCCAGAACGTACGCATGTTCCGCGAAACCCAGGAAGCTCTAGAGCGCCAGACGGCAACCGCCGATGTGTTGCAGGTTATCAGCGGATCGATGGCCGACGCCCAGCCGGTGTTCGACAAGATTGTGGAGAGTTGCGCCCGGCTGTTTGCCTGCCCGATCGTTGGCATCGGCCTGGTGGTTGGCGACGACATGATCGATTGTGCCGCCTACAGGGGTCCCGACGCCCAGAAGTTCCGCTCGATGTTTCCCCACCCACGTGAAGACAGCGGCACCCAGCTGGTGATCGACGCGCGCCGCGCGCTGGATTTTCCCGATGCCTTGGCACCTCAAGGTGTGCCTGGCAGCGTGCGCAGGGGTGCTCAGCTGATGGGTGGTCGATCCGTGGTGTTCGCGCCGCTGATGTGGGAAGACCGTGGGATCGGTTCGATCTTCGTCTGCCGGGACAAGGTGACGCCTTTCGTCGAGCGCGAGATTGCGCTGCTCAAGGCGTTTGCCGACCAGGCCGTGGTCGCGATCCAGAATGCCCGGGTGTTCAATGAGCTCGAGGCGCGCAACCGCGAGGTGACAGAAGCGCTGGACCAGCAGAAGGCCTCGGCCGAGATCCTCACTGTCATCAGCAACTCGGTGTCGGATACGCAGCCGGTGTTCGACAAGATCCTGCAAAGCTGCCAGTACCTGTTTGGCGGCGATGAACTCGACGTGTTGCTGGTCGACGAGCAGGGGCAATTGCGCATTGGCGCCTATCTGGGCAAATCTTATGACACCGTTGCGGCGACCTTTCCGGCACCGGTCGAGCGCACGCCGGCGGGCCAGGCGATCCGGGAACGCCGCGTCGTGCATTGGCCTGATCTTGTCCATGGCGAAAACGTGCCCGGTGTGCTGCGCAAGATGGCCAAGCTGGTCGGGTACACCTCGCTGATGTTCGCACCGATGCTGTGGGACGGGCGTGGCATCGGTGCCATCGGGGTCGCGCGGTCCACCGGGCCGTTCCGGCCCAAGGAGCTGGCGCTGGCACAGACCTTCGCCGACCAGGCCGTGATCGCGATCCAGAACGCGCGCCTGTTCAAGGAAACCCAGGACGCACTGGCGCGCCAGACGGCATTGGCCGAAGTGCTCAAGGTCATCAGCGTGTCGCCCGACGACGTTCAGCCGGTCTTCGACACCATCTTGCAAACAGTGTCGCGACTGCTGGAAATATCGGGTGCCGCAGTGATGCGCCGCGAGACAGACCACTTCAGGGTGGTGGCGATTTCATTTGGCGCAAGTGCCGGACGCAAGCCCAGTGACACCTTGTATCCGCTGGATCCGGCACATAGTCTGCCTGCTCGGGTGTTCCTGACCAAGCAGGTGCTGCATGTGCCCGATTGGACCGCTTTTGACCTGCCGACATTCGAACAACGTGTGTTCGAGGTGGACGGCATCCGCTCTTCACTCATGTTGCCGATGCTGCGCGGCGACGAATGTATAGGTGTATTGACCGTCATGCGCAACAAGGTGCAGGCCTTCAGCGAGAGTGACATATCCCTGCTGCAGTCGTTCGTCGACCAGGCGGTGATCGCGATCGAAAACGTGCGCCTGTTCGAGGAAACCCGCGACGCGCTGGAGCAGCAGACGGCCAGCGCCGACGTGTTGCGCATCATCAGCCAGTCGCCAACTGACGTGCAGCCGGTGTTCGAGGCGATCGCCGATACGACGTTTCGGCTGCTCGAATGTACATTCAGTGCCGTGTTGCGATGCGATTCGGACGCCTATTGGGTGGTAGCGCGGACGGACGCGACGCCGCGCGGCGTCGACGCGGACCTGCCGACACGGTACGCGATCGATCCGCTGGCCAACTTTCCGAGCAAGGTCATCGCGTCGCGCCAGTTGCTGCATCTGCCGGATTGGTCGGCGGTAGAGCGGCCCGGTCATGAGCAGGTCTTGTTCGAGCGTGCCGGCATACGGTCATCGTTGATGGTGCCGCTACTCAGGGGCGAGACTTGCATTGGAGTGCTGGGCGCTGTGCGCAAAGAGGCGAGGGCATTCAGTGATCGCGAGATCGCAGCGGCCCAGGCGCTTGCGGACCAGGCGGTGATTGCGATCGAGAATGTGCGGCTGTTCAACGAGACCCGGGAGGCACTGGAGCGCGAGACCGCGAGCGCTGAAGTGCTGCGTGTCATTGGCGGCTCGATGGCCGACGCGCAGCCGGTGTTTGATGCCATCTGCAAGGGCATCGCGCGCTTGCTGCCAGGGGCCGATCTGGCGCTGGGTTCGCTGGGTGATGACGGGCTGATCCATTGGAGAGCGGGTTATGGCGAGACCCTGGAGGCGATGCGCGGGTTGTTCCCGCGGCCCGCGCCGACCAGTGCGGGCCTGTTGACCGGCAAGGCGACCTACCTGCCAGACCTTCTGCACGGGGAGGGCGTGCCCGAAAGCCTCAAGGCCGCGGCGCGCACCCTGGGTCGCAACTGCTCGATGCTGAGTGCCGCGATGACCGCCGGTGACAAGGTGTACGGCACCATTTCTGCATTCCACATGGACTTGCGACCGTTCAGCGAGGAGGACGGCCGGCTGCTCAAGTCGTTTGCCGATCAGGCGGTGATCGCGATCCAGAACGCGAAGATGTTTAAGGAGACGCAGGAAGCCCGCGCCCAGGCCGAAGCCGCCAGGATTCTGGCAGAAAGCGCCAACGAAGCCAAGAGCGCGTTCCTGGCCAACATGAGCCACGAAATCCGCACACCGATGAACGCGGTGATCGGCATGAGCGGTCTGCTG
>CAZADK010000356.1:0-5144 GCA_964483855.1 uncultured Rhodoferax sp. | reverse complement strand
GTGGTGATCGAGATGAACCCGCGCGTGAGCCGCTCCTCGGCGCTGGCATCCAAGGCCACCGGCTTTCCGATCGCCAAGATCGCGGCCAAGCTGGCGGTCGGCTACACGCTCGACGAGTTGCGCAACGAGATCACGGGTGGCGCGACGCCGGCGAGTTTCGAGCCCAGCATCGACTATGTCGTGACCAAGATTCCGCGCTTCGCGTTCGAGAAGTTCCCGACCGCGGACTCACGCCTGACGACGCAGATGAAGTCGGTTGGCGAGGTGATGGCGATCGGCCGTACCTTCCAGGAGTCGTTCCAGAAGGCCTTGCGCGGCCTGGAGGTGGGTGTCGACGGCATGAACGAGAAGACGCAGGACCGCGAGGTGCTGGAGAAGGAACTGGGCGAACCCGGACCGGAGCGCATCTGGTATGTCGGCGATGCGTTTGCGCAGGGCATGAGCGTCGAGGAGGTGTTTGCACTGACGAAGATCGACCGCTGGTTCCTGACCCAGATCGAGGAAATCGTCAAGATCGAACTCGAACTCGAGACCCGGTCGCTCGACGATATCGACGCACCGACGCTGCGTGCACTCAAGCGCAAGGGCTTCTCCGACCGCCGTCTGGCACGCCAGCTCAAGACCACCGATACCGTGATCCGCAAGCTGCGCCGTGCGCTGGGCGTGCGGCCGGTCTACAAGCGCGTCGATACCTGCGCTGCCGAGTTTGCGACCAACACCGCGTACCTGTATTCGACCTACGAGGACGAGTGCGAGGCTGCGCCCACCGACCGCAAGAAAATCATGGTGCTCGGTGGCGGCCCGAACCGGATCGGTCAGGGCATCGAGTTCGACTACTGCTGCGTGCATGCGGCGCTGGCCTTGCGCGACGACGGTTATGAGACCATCATGGTCAACTGCAACCCCGAGACCGTGTCCACCGACTACGACACCAGCGATCGCCTGTATTTCGAGCCGCTGACACTGGAGGACGTGCTGGAGATCGTCGACAAGGAAAAGCCGCTCGGCGTCATTGTGCAGTACGGTGGCCAGACCCCGCTCAAGCTCGCCCTCGACCTTGAGGCCAATGGCGTTCCGATCATCGGCACCAGCCCCGACATGATCGACGCTGCCGAAGACCGGGAGCGTTTCCAGCAGCTGTTGCACACCCTGGGCCTGCGCCAGCCGCCCAATGCCACCGCGCGCACCGAAGCCGATGCCCTCGACAAGGCCGCCAAGCTGGGTTATCCGCTGGTCGTGCGGCCCAGTTACGTGCTGGGCGGACGCGCGATGGAGGTCGTGCACGAGCAGCGCGATCTGGAGCGCTACATGCGCGAGGCGGTCAAGGTGTCGCACGATTCGCCGGTGCTGCTGGACCGTTTCCTGAACGACGCGATCGAGTGCGATGTCGATGCCATCTGCGATGGCGAGCGGGTCTTCATTGGCGGCGTGATGGAGCATATCGAGCAGGCCGGCGTGCACAGCGGTGATTCGGCGTGTTCGCTGCCGCCGTATTTCCTGTCGGGGGCCACGGTGACCGAACTCAAGTCGCAGACGGCTGCGATGGCCCGCGCCCTCAAGGTTGTCGGCCTGATGAATGTGCAGTTCGCCATCCAGCAGATTCCCGGCGACGACGGCGCCTTGCAGGACGTGATCTACGTGCTCGAGGTCAATCCGCGGGCATCGCGCACCGTGCCGTTCGTCAGCAAGGCCACCGGCATCCAGCTGGCCAAGGTCGCGGCGCGATGCATGGTAGGCCAGACCCTGGATGCCCAGGGCATCGGGCAGGAGGTCACGCCGCCTTACTTCAGCGTCAAGGAAGCAGTGTTCCCATTCGTCAAATTCCCCGGCGTCGATACCATCCTGGGTCCCGAGATGAAATCCACCGGCGAGGTCATGGGCTGCGCCAAGACGTTCGGCGAGGCTTTCGTGAAGTCGCAGATTGCTGCCGGCACCAAGCTGCCGCGTTCAGGCAAGGCCTTCATCTCGGTCAAGCAGAACGACAAGCCCCGTGCGGTCGATGTCGCTCGGGGTCTGGTCGCGTTGGGCTTCGAATTGATCGCCACCAAAGGTACTGCGGCGGCCATCATGGCCGCCGGGCTGCAATGTCAGACCGTCAACAAGGTGACCGAGGGCCGCCCGCACATCGTCGACATGATCAAGAATGACGAGGTCGCCCTGGTGGTGAACACGGTCGAGGAGCGTCGCAATGCGATCGCCGACTCCGGCCAGATCCGTACCTCGGCCCTGGCGGCTCGGGTGACGACGTTCACGACCATTGCCGGCGCGGAAGCGGCGGTGGAGGGCATGCAATATCTCGACCAGCTCGACGTGGTCTCGGTGCAGGAGTTGCATCGGCAACTCGCGGCATAATTTCAACTCAAACGCAGGGAGCATCCGGTGCAAGGCGCCAGGTGCTCCCTGAAACATTTCTCCATCGGAATATTCATGGCGACCATCCCCATCACCAAACGCGGCGCGGAAAAACTCAAGGCGGAACTGCACCGGCTCAAGACGGTCGACCGGCCGTGGGTCATCAATGCGATCGCCGAGGCCCGGGCCCAGGGGGACCTGAGCGAGAACGCCGAATACGAGGCGGCGAAAGACCGCCAGGGTTTCATTGAAGGCCGCATCCAGGAGGTCGAAGGCAAGTTGTCTGCCGCCCAGATCATCGACCCCAGCGCCGTCGATGCCGGCGGACGCGTCGTATTCGGCGCGACGGTCGAGCTGGAGGACGAGCAGACGGGCGACAAGGTCACCTACCAGATCGTTGGGGAGGACGAGGCCGATCTCAAACAGGGACTGGTCAACATCGGCAGCCCGATCGCGCGCGCGCTGATCGGCAAGGCAGAAGGCGAGAGCGCCGAGGTGAGGGCTCCCGGTGGAACCAAGTATTTTGAAATTGTCGCGGTTCGTTACCTTTGAATGGCTGGCCGCCTGGCCTTTGTGGCTGGCGGCCTTGTGGTGGGGCAGCCTGACGGCGCTTGGATGGTGGGTGGTGCCGACGCTTTTCGCGCAGTTGCCGGCCAAGGCGCTGGCTGGCAATGCGGCGGCGGCCCTGTTCAGCGTTCAGTCCATGGTAGGCGCCGTGTTGTGCGCCGGCCTGCTGCTGGCTTCACGCGCAGACTCGTCTCGCCGGCACTTTGCGGCCGCCCGGGACGCGCGTGGATTCATCCTGGCCGGGATGTTGCTGGCGTTGCTGCTGGAGTTTGCAGTCGCACCTCGGATCACTGCGCGTCTCAACCTGCCGTTGTGGCATGGATTGGGCACCGCCATGCTGCTGTTGCAATGGGTGTGCGCCGCGATCGTGTTCTGGAAACTGGCGCGTCCGGCACCGGCAACACAGCCTCAGGACTGACTGCGTTTCTTGATGCTGACCGTCTTCGGCTTGGCGCGCTTGATCTGCCCACCGGGCGACAGGCGCTGGTTGCCCAGCACGCGCAGCTTGCGCACCTCGGGCCGTTGTCCGCCGCGCTTGCTGTATTTGAGCACCTTGACGTCGCGCGGGCCCGGTTTGCGGTCCTCGTCGGGCAGTTTTTCCCGCTCCGGCATCGGGCGCCACAGCACCAGCAACTTGCCGATGTGTTGTATGGGTGCCGCGTGCAGCTCGTCGGCCACGGACTGGAACAAGGCCTCGCGCGCCGCCCGGTCGTCGGAGAAGACCCTCACCTTGATCAGGCCGTGCGCGTCGAGCGCGGCTTCGGTCTCTTTCTTGACGGCAGCCGTCCAGCCGTCGGAGCCGATCATGACGACCGGGTCGAGATGATGGGCGTTGGCTCGGTGCTCCTTGCGTTGCGCCGGTGTAAGTTGGATGTGAGGCATCGCGCTATTATCGGGCGAACCTGCGGGGCCTCGCGACTGCCGGGGGACACGCGCCCCTTTCACTGGAAAAATGGAAGGCAGTCATGAAGAAGAACAAGAGCAAGAAGGTCAACCGGGCCTGGTTGAACGACCACCTGAACGACCCGTACGTCAAGCTGGCGCAGCGCGAAGGTTATCGCGCCCGCGCGGCGTACAAACTCAAGGAGATCGACGAGACCCTGAGGCTGATCAAGCCGGGCGATCTGGTCGTGGACCTGGGTTCGGTCCCGGGCGCCTGGAGCCAGTATGTGCGCAACCGTCTGTCGCCGAAGACGGCCACCGGGGGTGGCGCTGCCGCAGGCGCGCTCAATGGCGCCATCATTGCGCTCGATATCCTGCCGATGGAGCCGATTGAGGGCGCCACTTTCCTGCAGGGTGATTTTCGCGAACCCCAGGTGCTGGAGCAACTTGCTGTGGTGATGCAGGGGCGGCAGGCCGACGTGGTTGTGTCCGACATGGCGCCCAACTTGTCTGGAATCGCATCGGCCGACGCGGCCCGTATTGCCCATCTGGTGGAACTGGCGGTTGACTTCAGTCAACGCCACATGAAGCCGCAAGGAGCGCTGGTCGTGAAGGTGTTCCACGGCAGCGGCTACAGCCAGTTGGTAACACTGTTCAAGGAGTCGTTTCTGGTCGTAAAGCCGATCAAACCGAAGGCTTCGCGGGACAAATCGTCGGAAACCTTTCTCGTCGGTATGGGTCTGAAAGCGTGAGCGGGAATCAATTGCCTGGCGAAGCCAGGGCTGGGGGCATTCGTGACGAAACGCCGGGCCGCCCCAAGTTTGGAGCGGCGTCTGCGCCAAATCCTTCCTGCCTCAGAGGTTGAAGTGCGGCAAATACCCGTTTGCACAGCTTGAAACGCCTAAAATGGTCCTCAGCTACCCTTTGGGTTTGTTTCTGCCCCAGGATTGGAGCCTCAATTGAATAATCAGTGGTTTTCAAAAGTCGCCGTGTGGCTGGTCATCGCCATGGTGCTATTTACCGTCTTCAAACAGTTCGACACCCGCAGTGCCGCGAGCTCCGGCTACATGGGATATTCGGACTTTCTCGAAGAGGTTCGCGGTAAACGCATCAAGAGCGCGTTGATCCAGGAAGGCCAGGGGGGCACCGAGATCATCGCGGTGACCAATGACGACCGCAAGATCCGCACAACGGCCACCTACCTGGACCGCGGCCTGGTCGGCGACCTTATCAGCAATGACGTCAAGTTCGACGTCAAGCCGCGCGAGGAAGGGTCTCTGCTGATGACTTTGCTCGTGAGTTGGGGCCCGATGCTGTTGCTGATCGGCGTCTGGGTGTATTTC